>DATHNU010000337.1:0-5606 GCA_035485695.1 Reyranella sp.
CCGGTGTGGGCTCCGGAGAGGCGTGAGTTTGGATAGCACGCTGAGAGAGGGGCGCGAAGGAAAAACCATTCCCCACGCCCTGCCATAAAATATTCAAAACAAGCCTCTCGATATGTGCGTTTAGCCACAGAGCGGCCGGCCGAAATCGCGTTGGATGCCTCCTGTGGGTGGTAGGGACGTGTGGACTTCAGAGGAGGGAGAGATGGCCAACGCAACGAGTTTCCAGGTCGAACAGAAGCCCCGTAAACGGCGCCTTTCAACGAAGCAGAAGGCTTCCAGCCTGTTCCATCTTTGGCACAGTATCCAGGACATGAAGGCGGAAGCCGAGGACATGAAGGACGGCGAGCTCGTCCTGCTGATGGGCATGGTCGAGCTGCTCGTCGAGGAGCGGACGGCAGGCCTCAGCAGAGCGCACGGCTCGGCGCTGTCCGGCGCCGATACGGCCCGGCCGAACTAGGCTCAAAACCGAAGGGAAGCCGGACCGCCTAAAGCGGCACGGCTTCCTTGTCTATCAGAGCGTGGCTGCAGCGCAGCCGCTTGGCCTCGGTCCGCGGATCGGCAGACGCTGTCACGCCGCGTACCACGGCATAGCCTTTGGTCTGCCAGGGGGCGGCCTCGCTCCACGGCGTTCCGGGCGGCAGGAAGAGTCTCGGCCGCTCGGGCGCCGTGTCGGACGCCGACAAGACCGCATCCATGTACAGCGTGAAACCGGTTGCCGGCTCGCTGACGCCGTCCTCGGGATAACCCGCGGAATAACGGCCGCCGCGCGCCAGTTCCTCGCGGCCTTTCAGGCCGAACACCGAGAACGACACGCCGGTCTGGTATTCGAGGCCGCGATATTCGACGGGATCGAGGGTCAGTGGCAGATCCTCGTCGGCGGCGCGCACCAGCTTCACCACCTCGGCCAGCCGCGCCGCCTCGGCCGCTGCCGCCGCGGGCAGCTTGAGCGCGGTCAGTCGGGCGATGCCGGGCTCGGCCGGGCCCGCCGCCCGCAACAGGCCGACCAGCAGGTCGGCTGCCTTCTTGCCGTCCCCCTTGCCCTCTCCCACGGCCTTGGCGATGCCGCCCTCGTCCTTGCGATCGAGCGCCCGGCGCACGCGGCGCAGCGTCTCGGCCGGCAGCTTCAGCCCGGCGGCGACGGCAGCCACCAGGGTCGGCAGGTTGAGGTCGACGCTGAGGTCGGCCACGCCGACGGCGCGCAAGGCGTCGATCGCCAGCAGCACGGCCTCGGCATCGGCTTCGGCCGAATCGACGCCGATCAGCTCGGTGCCGACCTGGGCGAACTGGCGTTCGGGCTTCAACGCGTTGCCGCGCACGCGGATCACGTTGCCGCCGTAGGACAGGCGCAGCGGCCTGGGCTCGTGCTTCAGCCGGGTCACGGCGATGCGCGCGACCTGCACGGTCATGTCGGGCCGCACGCCCATCATTCTCTGCGACACCGGATCCATGAGACGGAAGGTCTGCGGCGCCAGCGCCGCGCCCGGTCCGCCCAGCAGCGATTCCTCGAACTCGACCAGCGGCGGCTTGACCCGCTCGTAGCCGAACGTGGCGAAGCGTTCGATGGCAATGCCGATCGCGCCGGCCTCGCGTGCCGCGTCGGGCGGCAGCAGGTCGGCCAGCCCGGCCGGCAGCAGGCCGCGGTGGTTGTTGTCGTTGGCAGTCATGACGGGTGGTTGATAGCCCATTGCCGCCGGGAAGGGGAGCGACAACCGGATCGGCATCGAGCCCGGCCGGGCGTCACTTCTCGAACAGATCGCTGATATCGTCGATGGCCTCCCGCGAGAGCGATGAATGGCGCGGATCCATGACCATGGTCTGGCCGAGGTAAGCCCAGTACATGAAGGCCGCCCGAGGATGCGCCTGTCGGCTTTCCACGCCCGACGCGACCAGCATTTTGGCGATGTAGGCGACCCTGCGGTCATCGACGGTCGCAACGACCTTGGCGACATCCTGGTCTTCCGCGGCCCACGACCTGATGGCTCGCTCAAGATCGCGCTTCACGTTGAACGCTCGCTTCATGAGATGCTTCAGACGGCCCGGTTGGGCCTTCTCGGCTTCGAGTTCCTCGATGACCTGATCGGTTGTCCGCTCCTGCCAGCTTCGCAAGAGCTGCGAGCGGAAATCGGCAACGTCTCGGAAGTGCCAGTAAAAACTGCCACGAGACACTTTCAGCTCTGTCGACATCGGGCCGACCTTCAGGGCGTTGGCGCCCTGCTTCGCGAGCGTCCGAAAGCCGTGTCTGATCCAGTCGGACTGCGTCAGGCGATCATTCATGCCTCGGACCATACACATGTGTATTGACTCCGGCCAGTTCATCGCCATATGTTCCATACAGAGGTGTATGGTCATGACCTGGCAAGATGCGGCCCTGGCGATGGCCGGAGTCATTGGAAGCTGCGTGGCGGTGTTTCACGGCGTCCTGACCCAGCGGCTAATGGTCAGGCCGGTCGAGGCGTTGTTCATCGCGGATCGGCGGATTGCCGCTCCCATCAGAAGGCTCGTGCCGCTGCTGCTGCAGTTCAGCACGTTCAACTGGCTGCTCGGCGGACTCGCCCTGATCGCCGCGGCCCTGTGGTTCGGGCAGGGTGCGAAGCTCGCAACCGGCCTGCTCGTCGGCAGCTCCTACCTCTTTGGCGCGGTCGGCAACCTTTGGGGAACGCGCGGTCGTCATCCCGGCTGGATGCTCATGGCGGTTGCGCTCGTCCTGATCGTCCTCGGCGTCGATAAATCCGGCGGCTGAGGCGACTTTCCCCAGGCCCGGGTCCTGGTCCCTAGCCGGCGCCCACAACAACGGCTAATGCTCCGCGCATGAGTCCCGCCCTCCGCCCGGCGCTTTCCGTGGTGGCCCCTTGTTACGACGAGCAGGAAGCCCTGCCCGAGTTCGTCCGCCGGGTCGGCGCCGTGCTGGACGGCATCGGCGGCACCAGCGAGATCGTCCTGGTCGATGACGGCTCGCATGACCGCACCTGGGAGATCATGACCGAGGCGGCAGCCCGCGACCCGCGCATCGTCGCGGTGCGGCTGATGCGCAACCATGGCCATCAGCTCGCGCTCACCGCCGGCCTGACGGTGTGCCGCGGCGAGCGCATCCTGATCATCGATGCCGATCTGCAGGACCCGCCCGAGCTCCTGCCCGACATGATGGCGCTGATCGATCAGGGCGCCGACGTGGTCTACGGCCAGCGCCGCCAGCGCGACGGCGAGAGCCTGTTCAAGCGCGCCTCGGCCGCCGCCTTCTACAAGCTGATCGGCCGCCTGACCGACGTGGCCATCCCGACCGACACCGGCGACTTCCGCCTCATGACCCGCCGCGTGCTCGACCTGCTGCTGCTCATGCCCGAGCGCCATCGCTTCATCCGCGGCATGGTGGCGTGGATCGGCGGCAAACAGGTGCCGCTGCTCTACGACCGCAAGGCGCGGGTCGCCGGCGAGAGCAAGTATCCGCTGGCCAAGATGGTGCGCTTCGCCGCCGATGCCATCACCGCCTTCTCGGTGGTGCCGCTGATGGCCTCGATGACCATCGGCTGGGTGATGGCAGCGGTCGGCTTCGCCTTCTTCCTCTATTCGATCATCGGCTGGCTGATGGGCATGAATCTGCCCGGCTGGACGTCGCTGATGGCCGCGGTCGGCCTGCTGGGCGGCATGCAGTTCCTGATGCTGGGCATCATCGGCGCCTATCTCGGCCGGCTCTACGACCAGAGCAAGGGCCGGCCGCTGTTCATGATCCGCGAAATCGTCGGCGGCCCGAAATGAAGCCGGCCGAGTTCGACAGCCACGCCGCGCACTACGACGGCGGTCTCGACAATCCGATCAAGCGCCTGGTCGGCTCCTCGGCCGACCAGTTCATCGCCGTGAAGGCGCGCTGGCTGTTGCGCCGCGAGCTTCGATTGACGGCAGGCGGCCTGGCCGTGCTCGACTATGGCTGTGGCGCGGGCGACCTTTTGCGCGTGCTGGTGGGACTGGGCGCGCGCGCGGCCTTCACCGGCTGCGACGTCTCGACCGGCATGCTGGCCGAGGCCGCTAAGCGCTGGCCGGCGGCTTTCGGGCCGGCGCCGGCGCTGGCGGTCCAGGACGGTGCGCGCACGCCCTTCGCCGACGGCCAGTTCGACATCGTCACCATCAGCGCCGTGCTGCACCACGTGCCGCCCGCCGAGCGCCAGGCCGTCTACCGCGAGCTCGGCCGGCTACTGAAGCCGGACGGTCGGCTCTATGTCTTCGAGCACAATCCTCGCAACCCTCTGGTGCGCTATGTCATCGCCCGCACGCCGATCGACGCGAACGCCATCCTGCTCGACGAGAAGGAAGTCCGCCACGGGCTGCTCGATTCGGCGCGCTACGACATCGTGTCGAACTACCTGATGTTCATGCCGCCGGGGATCACTTTCCTGCGCGGGATCGATCGCCTGCTGGCGTGGCTGCCGCTGGGGGCGCAATATGTGGTGGCGGCGCGCAAGGGCGCGTGAACGAAAGGGGATGCTTATGGACCGACAGACCTTTGAAGCCGGGCTGAAGCGCGACGGCTATGAGATCCTCACCAACACCACGCCCGGCGTGAAGGTCAATCCCGAGCACAGCCATCCCTACGATGTGCGAGCGATGGTGCTGAAGGGCGCCATCACCATCACCTCGGCCAACGAAGTCAAGACCTACAAGCCCGGCGATAGCTGGGATTTGGCGCGCGGCTGCCTGCATTCGGAGAGCTACGGGCCGGAAGGCGCGGTGGTCCTGTTCGGCCGCAAGATCTGAACCAACGAGATCGATGAAGGCTCCGGCGCTCGGCTGGCAACTTGCGTCGGCGTTCGTTCTGTCACTGCTGGTCCTGGTCGGCCTGATCGACTGGCTGCAGAACGTCCACATCATCACCGCCAACGGGATGTACAAGAGCATCCAGGCCGAGCCCTGGATCGCCGACCCCGCGCACGCGCAGCTCGATCCGTCGAACTATCTGTATTTCCCGCTCTACGGAGCGCTGGCTCGCGCGCTCGACGCGCTCGGCATCCTGCGCGGCGTGCCGTGGAAACAGTTCGCCTACCTCAATGCCTTGTGGGCGAGCCTCTGCATCGTCTTCGTCTACGCCTTCATCCATCGCGTGACGGCGAGCGCGTGGGCGGCCGCCCTGGCTGCCTGCTTCCATTTCGGCTGCGGCTTCTTCCTCCTGCTGGCGGTGATCAGCGAGGACATCATGCCGGGCTACACGCTGGTGCTGGGCGCGATGGTCCTGGCGGGCCTGTGGTTCGACCGGCCGAGCCATCGCCGCGTGGCCCTGGTCGGGGCGCTCTTCACCCTGGGCTGGCTGATCGAATGGCGGCTGATGTTCCCGACCCTGCCGGCGCTGATCCTGGCGCTGGCGCTGTCGGAGGGACGGCCGGCGCGACGGCTGGCGCTGATCGGCAGCCTGATCATCTCAATCCTGATCGTGTCGGGGATCGTCGAGCTCCTATGGGAAGGCCACAACGGCGCCATGGGCCTGCACGACATCCTGTGGACCGGCAAGGGCGTGACCACCGGCTGGGCCGGCCTCTCCGCCGACAAGGCCTGGATGATGCTCTCGGGCGTCGGCAATTATTTCCTGATCGTGGGCGGCTGGGTCGATCCGTTGTCGGCCA
>DATHNU010000338.1:0-2761 GCA_035485695.1 Reyranella sp.
GCCAGCGCCGGCGCTCGAGATTGGCCACGATCTGTTCGATGCGTTCGTCGATCGTGGTGTTGAGCGACAGCGTCGTCTTGGCGCCGATCACGCCGTCGACCGTCAGGCCCTTGGTCTCCTGATAGGATTTCACCAGCGCGGCCAGCGGCTCGTCGTAGAGATCGGCCGGCGCGCCTGCGGCCAGGTCGGGAAAGACGAGGTCGAGCTCGGCCAGGCGCTTGCGCAGGAGAGGCACGCGCGGGTCGATCATGCCGGGCTTGAGTGCGACGCCGTCGGGCAGCGCCGTGAAGCTGGCCTTGGCGCGCTTGTCGCGCCATGCCGCAAGCGCCTTTTGCAGCGCCGGATAGTCGCCCTTGGGCGGCAGGGCAGCCAGATAGGCCGGGAAATCGGCGGCCGTGGCGGCGGCCTTCAGCAGGTCGGCGGGTGCCACCTTGCGCTGCTGGATGTCGATGTCCTTGTCGACCTGGTTGGCGCGCACCCGTCCGGTCGACACGTCGCTGGCATAGGCAAGGAAGGCGGCGGTGAGCAGTGTCTCGGCGGCCGCGGCGTCGGCGTCCGGCGCCAGCGCCTTCTCGACCTCGCCGACGCGGTACCAGGCGGGTTCCAGCCCGTGATTGCCAGCGCCCTGGAGGGCCTTCAGCAGAGCCTCGGCGCGCACCCGGGCCGCGTCCGATCCGACCCACAGGCGTTCATTGGCCGACGCCGGAAACCAGCCCAACACGGGTACAACGAATGCCAGAACAACGGCGAGAAAGCGAAGGCCAATCACACCGTAGGTATAGCGGGAAACGTCCGATTCGTCCATCGAGGCGCGAAGTCATGGGCGTGCAGGAAAGCCAGCAAATCCGCCGTCGCACGTTGTTTCAGCTCGGCCGTTCCGCCGCCGGCCCGCGCGCCCTTGGTCACGCAATGCTGCCGCGCCCAGGCCTGGTAGTCGGGCTCGCTCATGGCGCGCCCGGCCGCGGGAATGAAGTGGCTTCCGTCATCCTCGATGAAGTTTTTGCAGCACGACCAGTTCTCGGCGTCCTTGATGTCGAACACCGGACCGATCGACTCCCAGCCATGATGGGCGCTGCCATAGACCTTGACCTTGATGCGGTCGTTGCCGGCCGCGCGCATGCGCTCGGCATATTCGATGGCGAGCGGCGCCGGGGTGTAGTCGTCGCGGGCGGCCAGCATGAAGAACATCGGCCGCCCGTGTGTCGTCGCATCGCGGTGCTGGGCAGTGGCGCCCGGGCAAATCGCGACGTGGAGGTCGAAGAGGTGAGGGAACCCCGCGCGCCAGCGCTGGCGGACCGAGATGGCGGCATTGAGTGTCGCCACGCCGCCCTTGGAGACGCCCATGATGCCGACGCGCTCGGGATCGATGCGCGGATCGGTTCGCAGGAGGGCGAGGGCTGCGAAGGCATCGCCCTCCATCTGCGCCGCCGAGACCAGGCTCTGGTCGGCCACCGTGCGGCGCACGCCGCGGCCGGTGAAGCTGTCGACGATCAGCGCCGCGGTGCCGGCATCGTTCAGGGCCTGGGCGTAATAGTGCTCGCGATGGCGTTGGACGCCCGCGCTGCTGGTCAGGATGATCATGCAGGGCGCGGGCAGACGGTTCGTCTCCGGCAGGCAGAGCTGCGCGCCGAGCCGCGCCGGCCGGCGGCCCGCCGGATGCTCGAACGTCAGCGTGTCGAACGACACCGGTTCCATGGACCCTGTGTAGCCTATCCCTCAGGTTGCGCGCGACGAAGTCGTCTTCCGATAGGGCGGGACGACTGGGGTCACGCCGGTGTCTTTCTCATCAGGGCCGAGCGCTTGCAATGGGCGACCAGCGCGCCGTTCTGGTTGAAGGCGCGGTGCGCGAAGATGACGATGCCCTCGCCTGGCCGGGACTTGCTCTCGCGCATCTCCAGCACTTCCGATTCGACCCGCACGGTGTCGCCGTGGAACAGCGGTTTGGGAAAGCGCACCTCGTCCCAGCCGAGGTTGGCGACGGCGGTGCCCAGTACGGTATCGCCGACCGAGATGCCCACCATCAAAGCCAGCGTGAAGCAGCTATTGACCAGCCGCTGGCCGAACTCGGTCTCGTTGCGGCAGTACTCCTCATCGAGATGCAGGTAGGAGGGGTTGTGCGTCACGGCGCTGAACCAGACGTTGTCGGCCTCGGTGATCGTGCGGCGGATCGGGTGCTTGAACACCTGACCGACATGGAACTGATCGTAGTACAGACCGGGCATGCGTTCCTCCCTCGGGCTCTGTCATAGCCTATGACGTGGCGTCCGTTGCCAGTTCCCGGCGCAGGCCGGGCTTGTGGATCTTGCCGGTCGGTGTGCGCGGGAATTCGCCCGCCGCGCGAAAGGCAAACCGTGTCGGCACCTTGTAGCTCGCCAGCCGCTCGCGGCAGAAGGCCGTGATCGCCGCGGCGTCGGGCTCGGCATCGGCGCGCATCTCGACGGCAGCGGCGACGACCTCGCCCTTCAGCCGATCCGGCACGCCGACGACGTGAGCCTGCACGATGTCGGGATGTTGCAGCAGCACATGCTCGACCTCCAGCGGCGCGACATTGACGCCGCCGGTCTTGATCATCTCCTTCAGCCGGCCGCGGAAGCGCACGCGGCCATCCGGCTCGATCGAGCCGAGATCGCCGGTGAGGAACCAGCCGGCGGCATCGAACGCCTGGGCGTCGAGATTCGGGGCGCGGAAGTAGCCTGGCGTGGTGTAGCCGCGCACCGCCAACTCGCCGATCTCGCCCGGCGGCAGCGGCGCCCGGGTCGCC
>DATHNU010000339.1:0-6506 GCA_035485695.1 Reyranella sp.
AGGTATTCGAGCTGCTCGGTGGCCGTGCCCGTGCCGGTGGCGCGATACGACAGGACCTGGTTCGGATCGAGATAGTCGGCGAAGGAGGCGTCGAGCTCGATGCCCAGCATCAGGCGCGAGGGGAAGTAATGCTCGTAACCGGCCTGCAGGCCGCCGGCGAAGGCGCCGTAGGGTGTGATACCGCCGGCCGCGGCGACTCCGATCGGATCGCCGAGCGTGGCGCGGGCGTTGCCGAACAGATAGCCGACATGGCCGCCGACATAGAAGCCGCTGCGCGCGGCCGTATCGTCGGCGCTTGCAGGCGTCGTGAATTGCAACGCGGAGAAGAAGGAGAGGATTGCCAGAAATCGCGGCGCGGTCCGAAGCGTCGACATCGCTTCACTTGTAGTGCAGGTCGCAGCCGGTGGACAGAGGCCGGTGTGCCGCCTCACCTAGGCCGGCGCGAAGACCCGGCCCGATCAGAACCGGGCGAACAGGCGTCCGCTGAAGAAATGGACCGGCCCGCGCACCGCGTTGTAGGCGGGATTGGCCATGAACTGGTAGTCGGCGGTGGCGAAGATGCCCTTGGCCACGCGCAGCGAATAATAGGCCTCGACGATGGTCTCGTTGGCGTAGGTGAGCGCGCCGTCGCCCACCAGGATGCCGAGGCCGCCAGCCGCCAGGTAATTGGCCTGGTCGCCCGAGATCGAGTTCAGCACGCCGGCGATGCCGATCGTGTCGCCCGGCCGGCCCCACGCCGCGCCCTTGATCGAGAGGCCGGCCGCCAGGCTGGTGTCGATGTCGGTGAAGGACATGATCTCGGTGCGGCCGTCGTTCCAGCTGAAGCGCGCGAAGGCGCCGACATTGTCGCTGAGCTCCTGCTCCATGTTCATGTAGAAGCCGTACTTGGTGCGGCCCTGGCGGGTCTGCGCGATCGTGTCGTTTGCGGAGAGGCCGGGCGTCAGGGCGGCCAGCGCCACGGCGTCGTTGTAGGAGCCGGCGAAGGCCGAATTGAGCCAGGTCCCGATCCGTATCGCACCGGGCCGGGCGAACGGCCGGTAGCGCAGTTCGAGCTCGGCGACATATTCGCCGCGCGCGAACAGGGCCATGTCGTAGGTGTCCACATCGGTGACCGACGGCTCGAGGAAGTAGCCGAACCGCACCGCCCAGCTCGGCTGGTTGAGCTCGGCGGCGACGCCCCAGGTGAAGCCGATGGTGTCGGCGGCATAGTCGAAGGCGCCGGACGCCCAGATCGACCAGTTGAGGAAGTCGGTGCGCGGGTCTCCGGCGTAGATGTTGTTGTCGAAGAAATCCTGCACGGCATAGCGGCCGGCCTGGATCGTGATGCGCGAGATGTCGTGCTTGCCGGCGAGCTGATTGTAGTCGCTGTCGAACTTCTCGGTCACGCCGCCCAGGCCGATGATCTCGCGCAGGAAGACCCGCGACAGGCTGAAGCGCGGATAGGGGAAGTCGCGCTGGGCCTCGCCGTTGGGAAAGCCGCCGGCGCCGGTCGTCTGCGCGACGCCGAAGCCCTGCAGCAGCTCGGGGCTGAAGTAGAATTCGCCGCCCTCCCACAGCCGTATGCCGAGCGATCCCGAGAGCGCCGTGGTCTCGCGGCTCTGGCCGCCAGCGGGCAGGCTTTGCGGTCCGTCATAGGCCGCGGCGAAGGGCGGGTAGCCCTGGAAGACGAAGACGCCTTGCCCGTGGACTTCGAACGAGCCGGGCCCGCGGTCGGGCTTGGTCGTCGACTCGTCGACGTCGCCGAACTTGTAGTTGAGGCCGAGGCGAAAGCGATGCTGGTCGTACTGCGAATCGTAGCGCGCCGGCGCCGAGGCGAAGCCGAAGCCGCTCAGCCCGTAGTTGCTGTAAAGATACTCGGCGCGCGCCGACCAGCGGGAATCGATGCGATGCTCGACGCCGCCGCCCACGACATAGCCCAGGCGGATATTGCTGGAATTGGCGTCCTCGTTGCCGGTCGTGAGGTCGACGCGCGAGAAGCGCGTGCTCGCCCAGGCGATGCCGCCGGTGACGAACGGCGTCCATTCGCCGAAGTCGAAGCCTATGCGGGCGCGCAGGCTTGCCTCGTACTCGAGCTCCTCGCTCGCCGTGCCGGTGGCGGTGGCGCGGTACGACAGCACGCGCGCATTGTCGAGCTGCTCGAAAAGCGAGCCGTCGACTTCGATGCCCAGCATCAGCCGCGATGGGAAGTAGTATTCGTAGCCGGCCTGTATGCCGCCGAACGGCGTGCCATAGAGCGAGGAGCCGCCGGCCGACGACACGCCCTGCGGATCGGCCAGCGTGGCGTTGGCGTTGCCGAACACGTAGCCGGCATGGCCGCCGACATAGAAGCCGCTGCGGTTGCGCCCGTCGTCGGCCATCACCGGCGCGGCCGGTTGAATCGCCGCGAGCAGGGTGGCGATGGCAAGATACTGCGGCGCGGTGCGGACCGTCGGCATCACCTTACCTGTAGCGCGTCTCGCCGATTCGGGACAAGCTGGCAAAGCTTGAGGACACGCGCACAGCGACGATAAAATGACTCCTCGGCACAGGAGATACTTTCATATGTTGCGTTCATTGTTGGCGGCCGCTCTTTCGCTGAGCGCGGGCGAGGCGTTGGCCCAGGAGACCAGCTTCCTGCTGATCAATGCCACCGGCTATCCGATCAGCCAGATGTTCGTGTCGGAGAGCGACTTCAACATGTGGACGCCCAACGTCCTGCGTCCGCCGGTGATCAAGGCGGGCGAGCGCCGGCAGGTCACCTTCAATGCCCCGACGACCTACTGCCAGGCCGACATGAAGATCGGCTTCGCCGACGACGGCGCCCCCGCGGTCTGGCAGAACCTCAACCTCTGCACCCTGACCAAGATCAAGCTGGTCTATGACCGCGTGAGCGGCATCACCTCGGCGAGCTACGACGACTAGGCTTATCGTCATCCCGACTCGCGCGGATCATATCCGCGCTTGAGCGAAGCGGAGTGGAGGGACCTAATCTCCGCTTCGTCGATCGCATGACGAGGTCCCTCCACTTCGCCTCGCTACGCTTGGCTTCGGTCGGGATGACGGAATAGTTTGAGGCGATAGGACGGGTTGCGGCGCCTGCCTCCGGCACCTAAATACAACAGATGGCAAACGACACCGGCCTGCCTTTCCTGCACGACGCACCGGCATCGGGTTTCACCCCGGGCCTCGGCGAGCCGCTCCGCTTGCCGTTCGACAACCTCTACGCCCGCCTGCCCGAGCGCTTTTATGCGCGCCTGCCGCCGACGCCTGTCGCGGCGCCGCGCCTGATCAAGCTCAACACCGCTCTCGCCGCCCAACTCGGTCTCGATGCCGAGGCTCTGGCCTCGCCGGCGGGCCTGGCCGTCCTGGCGGGCAACAGCGTCGCGCCGGGTTCCGAGCCGATCTCCCTGGCCTATGCCGGCCACCAGTTCGGCAACTTCGTGCCGCAGCTGGGCGACGGCCGCGCCGTCCTGCTGGGCGAGATCGTGGGCCCGGACGGCGTCCGTCGCGACATCCAGCTCAAAGGCTCGGGGCCGACGCCGTTCTCGCGCCGCGGCGACGGGCGGGCGGCGCTGGGGCCGGTGCTGCGCGAATACATCATCAGCGAGGCGATGGCGGCGCTCGGCATTCCCACCACGCGGTCGCTGGCGGCCGTGGCGACCGGCGAGCCGGTGATGCGCGAGGCCGCGCTGCCCGGCGCGGTGCTGACGCGCGTGGCGTCGAGCCATATCCGCGTCGGCACCTTCCAGTTCTTCGCCGCGCGCGGCGACGTCGAGGCGCTGCGCCTGCTGGCCGACCATGTCATCGATCGCCATTATCCTGATGCTCGCGGCGCGGCCGAGCCCTATCGGGCGTTGTTCGACCGCATGATCGCGCGCCAGGCCGAGCTCATCGCGCGGTGGATGCTGGTGGGGTTCATCCATGGCGTCATGAACACCGACAACTGCTCGATCGCCGGCGAGACCATCGACTACGGTCCGTGCGCCTTCATGGACGCCTACAATCCCGAGACCGTGTTCAGCTCGATCGATCACGGCGGCCGCTACGCCTACGGCCACCAACCGCGCATCGCCCACTGGAACCTGGCGCGCTTCGGCGAGACCCTGCTGCCCCTGCTGGCCGACAACAGCGATGCGGCGCTGGCCATCGCCAACGAGACGCTGGGCACCTTCCAGGAGCGCTACGCCGAGGCGCTGATCGGCGGCATGCGGCGCAAGCTCGGCCTGCTGACGGCGGAGGAGGGCGACGGCGCCCTGGCGCAGGACCTGCTGGATGCCATGGCCGCCGGCGAGGCCGACTTCACCCTGACCTTCCGCCGGCTCGATCCCGAACTGGACGCCGGGGTGCTGCCGCTGTTCAAGACTCCCGACGCCTACGACGCCTGGGCCGCGCGCTGGCGCGAGCGGCTGGCGCGCGAGCCACAGGACGCAGCGGCCCACCGGGCAGCGATGCGCGCGGCCAATCCCGCCTACATTCCGCGCAACCATCGCGTCGAGGCCGCCCTCGCCGCCGCCGTCGAACGCGACGACTTTGCACCGTTCGAGGAATTGCTAAAAGTCCTCGCGCGGCCGTTCGAGGACCGTGCTGAGTTCGCCGCCTACGCCGAGCCGCCGCCGGAAGACCAGCGCGTCTGCCAGACCTTCTGCGGGACGTGAAGCAGACCCAACGCCAAAATCAGGCTCCTCTCCCCCGCTAGGAGGAGAGGTTGGGTGAGGGGGAATGTGCACGTCGTTACCCCCTCACCTAGCCTCTCCCCCTAGCGGGGGAGAGGAATTTGAATTGTGTCTACACCGTAGAGTTCGTGGGCGGAGAGGACTGAAGAGCGGCTGCCAGACGGCGAAATTCCTCTTCGTTTGCAGGCAATCCAAATCTCAGCCACGCCGGTTGATGCTCGAAGGCGCGGACGTGGATTCCCTGCTGGCCTAACCGATCGATCATCCGCCGGGCATCGGCATGCTCGCCCAGTCGGAACAAGGTCGTTCCGCCCAGCATCGTGAATCCCGCTGCGATCAGCAGCGCATCGAGTCTCGCCTGATCCTTCGCCAGCCGCGTCGCCGCCGCTTGCAGCCACGCCGCGTCGTCCAGCGCGATCCGGCCGATCTCGAGGGTCGGCCCGGACACCGCCCACGGACCGAGCTCGTCCCGCAGCCGGCGGGCGAAGCGGGGCGGGGCGATCGCGAAGCCCAGGCGCACGCCGGCCAGGCCATAGGTCTTGCCGAAGGAGCGCAGCACGACGGCGTTGGCGGGCAACTCGCCGGCAAGGCTCGCCTCGGTTGGCAGAAAGTCGATGAAAGCTTCGTCGACCACCAGCAACGCCGTCTCGACGGCGCGCAACGCCTGCGGCGCGACGAGCCGGCCGGTGGGATTGTCCGGATTGACGACCACGACGATGTCGGCGCCGGCCGCCTCGGCGGTGTCGGGCACGACGGTGACGTCGTGACCGGCGCGGCGCCAGCAGACCTCATGCTCGGCATAGGTCGGCCCGACGATGGCCACGCGCGATTTCGGCACCAGCCGCGGCAGGAGCTGGATCAGCGCCTGGGTGCCGGGCGCGGCGACGATCGTCGCCGGATCGGCGATGCCGTAGCGGCGCGCGGCCGCGCCGAGCAATGCCTGCTGGGCCTCGCGCGTCGGCAGGCGCGACCAGCTCTCCGGCGGCAGGCCGCCCACGGGATAGGCAACGGGATTGATGCCGGTCGACAGATCGATCCAGGGTTGGGTTGCCTTGGGGAATCGGCGCCGGATCGCGCCCAGATCGCCGCCGTGCGCGACCGGTTCCGATGCCGCGAGCCCCGTGATAGGCACATCTGCCATGTTCGCCGACCTCGCCCTCATTGCCGTCGCGACCGAAGCGATCATCGGATATCCGGACGCCGTCTATCGTCTCGCCGGCCATCCGGTGACCTGGTTCGGCCGGCTCATAACATGGGCCGACGAGACGTGGAATTCGCCGGCGCTCCGCTTCGAAGATCGTCGTTGGCGCGGCGTCGACACGCTCGCCCTGCTGCTGGCCGCAGCCATCGCCGCGGGCCTGGCGATCACCGGTATCCTGGAGGATCTGTTTCCCGATGTGGTCTCCCTGCTGCTCAGTGGCGTGCTGGCCAGCAGCCTGTTGGCGCAACGCAGCCTCGACGCGCATGTCGCGGCGGTGGCGACGGCGCTGGAGCGGGACGGCATCGAGGCCGGCCGCCGGGCGGTGGCGCAGATCGTCGGCCGCGAGACCCAAGATCTCGACGAGGCCGCGGTCTGTCGGGCGGCGATCGAGAGCCTGGCCGAGAATTTCTCCGACGGCGTCGTGGCGCCGCTGTTCTGGATGGTTTTTGCTGGCCTGCCCGGCGCGCTCGCCTACAAGGCGATCAACACCGCCGACAGCATGATCGGCCACAAGTCGCCGCGCCATCTCGCCTTCGGCTGGGCGTCGGCGCGCTGCGACGACCTCGTGAACCTGCCGGCCTCGCGCCTCTCGGCCCTGTGGCTGGTGCTGGCGGCAGGCCTGCTCGGCCTGTCGCCGGGCGCGGCGCTGGCCA
>DATHNU010000340.1:0-6384 GCA_035485695.1 Reyranella sp.
ATTGGCGCGGAAGCTGTCGAGCAGTTCGAGCTGGTAGGACGAGAGCTCCAGCACATAGAGGCCGCCCGGCCCGAGCGGCGCGAGATCGAGCGCGCCACGGCCGATATTGCCGCCGACCTCGCAGCGCCGGCCAGCCTCGACGAGGATATGGCCGATCAGGGCGGTCGTCGTCGATTTGCCGTTGGTGCCGGTGATGCCGACGAAACCCGCCTTCGGTTGGGCGCGGGCGAGCAGCTCGATGTCGCAAATGATCTTCTTGCCGGCGGCGCGCGCCGCGGCGGCCACAGGATGCGGCTTGGGCAGGTGGCTCGGGATACCGGGGCTGATGATGAGCGCGGTCGCGCGTGACCAGTCGATGGATGCTGGTTCGACGACAGGAACGCCGATCCCGGCCGCGGTCTCGCGTGAGGCGGCGGTGTCGTCCCAGGCGACACAGTCGATCCCTGCTGCGCTCAGCGCGCGCACTGTCGCCAGGCCGGAGCGCGCGAGCCCCAGCACGACGAACGACGAACCCTTGAGCACAGCGAGATCGATCATTCGGTCACCGCAGCTTCAGGGTGGCGAGACCGGCCATCGCCAGGATGGCGGCGATGATCCAGAAGCGAAAGACGATGGTGGGCTCGGCCCAGCCCTTCTGCTCGAAATGATGATGCAGCGGCGCCATGCGGAAGACGCGCCGCCCGGTCCATTTGTAGGACAGGACCTGAACGATGACCGAGACGGTCTCCAGCACGAACAGGCCGCCGACGATGGCCAGCACGATCTCGTGCTTGGTGACGACGGCGACCGCGCCCAGCGCGCCGCCGATGGCGAGCGACCCGGTGTCGCCCATGAACACCATGGCGGGCGGCGCATTGAACCACAGGAAGCCCAGGCCCGCGCCGACGAGCGCGGCCAGCAGCACGGCGAGTTCGCCCGAGCGCGGGATGTGATGGAGATAGAGGTAGTTGGTGAGAACGACGTTGCCCACAACGTACGCGATGAAACCGAACACGGCGGAGGCCATGATCACCGGTCCGATCGCCAGGCCGTCGAGGCCGTCGGTCAGGTTGACGGCGTTGGACGCGCCTACCATCACCAGGATGGCGAAGAGGACGAAGCCGACGACGCTGAGCGGCAGCAACACGTCCTTGAGGAACGGGAAGGCCAGCATGTAGCGCAACGGCGCCGGCGAGGACTGGGCGATCAGCCAGGCCGCCACACCGGCCACCACGACCGAGAGGGCGAGTTTCATCTTGCCCGGCACCCCCTTGGGATTGCGCTTGGTGACCTTGAGGAAGTCGTCCCAGAAGCCCACGGCGCCGAACGTCAAGGTGACGCCCAGCACGATCCAGACATAGGGATTGGTGAGGTCGGCCCACAGCAGGGTAGCGATCGTGAGCGTGATCAGGATCAGAAGGCCGCCCATGGTCGGCGTGCCCTTCTTGTTCACGAGATGGCTGGCCGGGCCGTCGTCGCGGATCGGCTGGCCCTGCTTCTGCTTGCTGCGCAGCCAGCGGATCAACCCGCCGCCAATGAGGAAACTCAAGACCAGCGCCGTCAGGAAGGCGGCGATCGAACGGAAGGTCAGGTAGCGGAACAGATTGAAGGGCGTGAAGACGTCCGCCAGGGGATAGAGAAGGTAAAACATCTTAGCGTCCCGCCTCGCCGTCGCTCGCCGCCACGATGGCGTCGACGACATTTTTCATTTTCGAGCCCAATGACCCCTTCACCGCGATCACGTCCCCTGCCCTGAGCGCCGCCGCAACGTCGCCCGCAAGCGCCGCCGAGTCCGGCCGGTGCACGCCGCGCTGCGCCGGCGCCAGAAGCGGCCACAGCGCCTGCATGTGCGGGCCACACAGGAAGACCTGTGCCGCGCCGCTCGCCGCCACCGCGTCGGCAAGCCCGGCATGGTAGGCATCTGCCCCCTCGCCGAGCTCGCGCATGTCGCCCATCGCCAGCAGCCGGCGACCGCTCCGCGCGGGCTCGGTGCGCGCCAGCAACGCCAGCATGGCCCGCATCGAGACCGGGTTGGCGTTGTAGCTCTCGTCGAGCAGCTCCACCGTGCCGGAGCCGAACTTCAGCATCCGCCGCGCGCCGCGGCCCGGCGACGCGCCGATGCCCCTGAGCGTCGCAGCCGCCTCGACGACGTTTGCACCCAGCGCCTCCACGACGGCCAGCGCCGCGATGCTGTTCAGCACCCAATGCTCGCCGGCCGCGCCTAGGCGATACTCGATCCGCCGTCCGTGGATCAAGGCTGCAACATCGCTGCCTGTATCCTGCAGGCTGCAGGAAAGAAGCCGCGCCTCGGCGGCCTCGCTGCGACCGAAGCCGACGAGGCGCGACACGCCGAAGCGGCGCGCCTGTCCTGCCAGGCGGTCGTAATGATGGCTGTCGCGGTTGAGCACGGCCACTGCACCTTCCGCCATGCCGGCGAACAGGCAGCCCTTTTCGTCGGCGATGGCCTCTTCCGAGCCCATGTGGCCGATATGGACCGGCCCGACATTGGTGATCACGCCGACATGCGCCTCGACCTGGCGGGCCAGCGGTTCGATCTCGCCGGGATGATTCATGCCGATCTCGAAGACGCCGTAGCGTGCCTCGCGCGGCATCCGGGCGAGGCTTATCGGCACACCGACATGGTTGTTGAAGCTTGCCGCACTGGCCGAAGTCGGCGCCTGGGCCGCCAGCATGGCCCGCAGCGCGTCCTTGGTGCTGGTCTTGCCGACCGAGCCGGTGACGCTTGCGATCCGGGCCGTGCTGCGCCGACGGCCGGCGCGGCCGAGGCTGACCAGCGCCTTCAAGGTGTCGGGCACACGGATCAGCGTGCCGCCCACGGCCTCGACGTCGCGCGACACCACGGCGGCCGCGGCGCCGCGCTTCATCGCCTCGCCGACGAAACCGTGACCGTCCGTGGTCTCGCCGCTCAAGGCAAAGAACAGGTCATCCTTGACGACGGCGCGGCTGTCGAACGTGACGCCCTTCGCCGTGAACGGCGCCGTGATCGCCGCCGGCGCCAAGGCGCGCGCCACCTCGTCGGAGGTCCAGAGCGCGTTCACGTCACCGCCTCGGCGAACTCGCGCGCAACTTCCGCATCGTCGAAATGATGGGTCACGCCCTTGATCGTCTGGCCCGTCTCGTGGCCCTTGCCGGCGATCAGCAGCAGGTCGTCGCGGCCTCCCAGTGCCGCCATGCCCTGCTCAATGGCAGCGTGCCGGCCATCCGTCACTTCGAGCCAGTTCCGTCGGCCCGCGGGAATGCCGCGCACGATCTCGGCGCGGATCGCCGCCGGCTCTTCGCTGCGCGGATTGTCGTCGGTCACGAGCGTGAGGTCGGCGAGGCGCGTGGCGATCTCGCCCATCACCGGCCGCTTGGCACGATCGCGATCACCGCCGCAGCCGAACACCACGACCAGCTTGCCACGGGCGAAGGGACGCAAGGTCGCCAGCACGGTTTCGAGCGCTTCGGGCTTGTGGGCGTAGTCGACATAGACCGGTGCGCCGGATCGATGACGGGCGACGAGTTGCAGGCGGCCGGGCGCACCGTCCACGCTCGCCAGCGCCTGGGCGGCGCGCGCCGGATCGCCGCCGGTTGCAACGACAAGGCCGAGGGCGCCCAGCGCATTGGAGGCCTGAAAGCCGCCGACCAGCGGCAGCTCGATCTCATGACGCTGGCCCAGCACCTCGACCACGAGATGCTGGCCGGCTGGAGTCGGATCGTCCCTCAGCAGCCGGAACTCCCGGCCTTTCGCGCCGTAGGTCCAGAACCGGACGCCGCGGCGCTTGCAGATCGCGGCGAGTGCGGGCGCGCGCTCGCTGTCGGCGTTCACCACGGCCGTGCCGCTTTGCGGCAACAGGCTTTCGAACAACCGCGCCTTGGCCGCGAAGTAGTCGTCCATCGAGGCGTGATAGTCGAGATGCTCGTGCGTCAGGTTGGTGAAGCAGGCGGCGGTGAGACGGATGCCGTCCAGGCGATGCTGATCGAGACCATGGCTCGACGCCTCGATGGCAAGGTGCGTCACGCCCTCGTGCGCCAGGATCGCAAGGTCCTCGTGCAGCTGCACCGGATCGGGCGTGGTGAGGCCGGCGTCGCGCGTCAGTCCCGGCGAGACGATGCCGAGCGTGCCGATGCTCGCCGCCTTGAGGCCCAGCGTCTGCCAGATGTGGCGCACGAAGTGGACGGTCGAGGATTTGCCGTTGGTGCCGGTGACGGCAGCGACCGTGGCGGGCTGCAGGCCGGCGAAGGCGGCGGCCATCAGCGCCACGCGACGACGCGGATTGCCGGCGCGGACGACGACGATGGCGGGATCGAGCGGCGGCAATTGCGCGTCGAAGGCGGCGAGAATCGCCACCGCGCCGCGACCGACCGCCTCGGCGACGAACGCCGCGCCGTCCTGGCGCGCACCGGCGAGGGCTGCGAACAGGAAGCCGGGTCTTACCTTGCGGGAGTCGAGAGTGAGGCCGGAAAGAACAGGATCGCGCGGCAAGGCGGCAGGAGACGCGGGGGCGTCGGCGCTCGCCTGCATGAGCTCACTCAGCAGCAACGCGGCGCACTCCCGCTGCGGGGGCGGCCGCCGTCTGGTTCGTGCCGGGCGCTGCCGGCAGCGCCTTGCGCGGCTCCTGCGCGCGATGGCGTGCGTTGGCCGGCACGAATTGCGGCGGCACCACCTGTGCCGGCACCGGAGTGGAGGCGATCTCGATCGGCGGCAGGCCCTCCTTCAGGTCGCCCGGCAGGATGCCGTAGAGCGACACGATATCTTCGATGAGCGTCTTGACGGTGGGCGCGGCGTTCATGCCGGCCGTCGCATAGCCGGCGGTTTCGGCGATGCCCTTGGGCTCATCGAGCGACACCACAATGACGAACTTCGGATCGTTCATCGGGAACATGCCAGCGAACGAGCTGATTAGGGCTTTTTGGCGGTAGCCGCCGCGCGCCGCCTTCTCGGCGGTGCCGGTCTTGCCGCCGACCTCGTAGCCCGGCACGTCGGCCTTCTTGCCGGTGCCGTCAACGACGTTCAGCCGCAGCAGCTGGCGCATCATCACCGACGTCTTGGCCTGGATGATGCGGCGGCCGGAATCGCTGGCGGCGTTGCGCTTGACGATGCTCGGGGAGTACAGCATGCCGCCATTGACCACAGCGGCGGCACCCGTCGCCAGGTGCAGCGGCGTCACCGAGATGCCGTGCCCGAAGGCGATGGTCATGGTGTTGATCGTCATCCAGTGCCGCGGATAGAGCGGCGCGGCAAGTTCGGTGAGCTGCGTGGTGAGCGGCTTCAGGAAGCCGATCTTGTCGAAGAAGGCGCGCTGGGTCTCCGTGCCCATCGCCACGGCCATCTTGGCCGAGGCGATGTTGGACGAGAACTTGAACAGCTCCGGCACGGTGAGCGGCCGGCGCTGGGCATGATCGTCATTGATCGTAAAGCGGTCGATCTTGATCGGCGAGGTGGCGTCGAAGACGCTGCTCAACGTCACCTTGCCGGTGTCGAGCGCCATGGCCGTGTTGAAGATCTTGAAGGTCGAGCCCTGCTCGTAGACACCCAGCGTGGCGCGGTTGAACAGGGCTTCGTTGGTAAGGGTCTTGGTGCTGTTCGGATCGAAGGTCGGCAGCGACGCCATGGCGAGCACTTCGCCGTTGGTCGCGTCCATGACAATGGCGGTGGCGCCGATGGCGGAGAACTTCTTCACGGAGGCCGCGATCTCGCGCTCGACCATGCGCTGCAGCCGGAGGTCAATGGCGAGCTGCAAGGTCTCGCCGCTCTGCAACTGCTGGTCGAAGAAGCGCTCGACGCCGGCCAAGCCGGCATTGTCGACGCTGGAATAGCCGAGGATGTGGGCGGCTGCAGTGCCCTGCGGATAGATGCGGCGCTCCTCAGCCTGGAACTCCAGGCCGGGAATGCCGAGCCGATTGACCCGGTCCTGCTCGCGCGGGCTCAGGCCCCGCTTGACCCACACGAAGGTCTTGTCGCCCTCGAGCTTCTCGCGGACCTCGTCGTACTTGAGGTCGGGCAGCGCGCTCACGATCTTGCGCGCCGCATCCTGCGGATCGAGCAGGAGTCGCGGATTGACGAAGGCCGACATGACCGGCACCGACGTCGCCAGCACCACGCCGTTGCGGTCGACGATGTCGGCCCGCTCGGCCTGGATCGAACCGCCACGGGCGGCGACCCGCTCCGTCGGCTCCGCGCCGTCGCGCAGCAGCGACACGTAGCTCATGCGCAGGCCGACCGCGACGAACGCCATCGCAAAGATCAGCGAGGCGATGACGATGCGCTGACGCGCCGTCTCCTGCGCGTCGCCCTTGAGGCGCTCCTGAACCGACCCGTAACGCGCGCCGGCCGCCGCGTTTGCCGCGGCGGCCGGTTCGGGCGAGGCAGACCTGCGCCACAGTCTCACCGACGACCCCCTT
>DATHNU010000341.1:0-2492 GCA_035485695.1 Reyranella sp.
ATGAAGGCCTTGTCGCCGATGACGAGGCCGGTCGAGTTGACGTTGCCCTCGACCTTGCCGTCGATCTGGATGTCGCCGCTCGAGGTCAGCGTGCCGCTGACCACGAGGTCGGCGCTGATGATCGACGGCGCCGAGGAGGAGCGCATCGGGCGCTTGGCCTGTGCGTTCGCCTGCGCGGTGGGAGCGACGGGAGGGGGAGCGTCCTTACTCTTGCTAGAGAACATGGTGGCCGGCCTCTATGAATTTGCTCGGATTGCGCACGACGTTGTCGTACCAGATCTCGTAATGGACATGCGGTCCGGTGCTGCGCCCCGTCGACCCGAGTTTCCCGATCGAGGCGCCTTTACCCACTCTAGCACCGATCTGCACCAGCACGGCCGACAAATGGCCGTAGCGGGTGTGGATTCCCAAACCATGGTCAATTTCGACCATGTTGCCGTACGAGCCGTGCGGCCCGGCGGCGACGACGACGCCTGCCGCGGTCGAATGGACGATCGCGCCCCAGGGGCCGGCGAAGTCCAGGCCCGGATGGAAGGCGTAGCGGCCCGTGAACGGATCGACGCGGGCGCCGAAACCGCTGGTGCGCTCGAACTCCGGCCCGCTCACCGGCACGGTCAGCGGCACGTGGCGCAGCGCGCCCAAGAGCTCGTCCATCTGGGTCAGCACGGCGGAGGCCTTCAGATAGGCGTCCTGGAAGGCGGGGTCGGAGATGCCCTCGACATGCACCGCGCTCAGCGGGATGTCGGGACCGCCCATGCCGCGCGAGGCTTCGTATTTCTGCGCGAACTCGTCGGCATTGATGCCGGCATTGCCCATCAGCACGCGCACGGTCTGCGCGCTGCCGGCGACCTCGTTCTGCGCCTGGGCCATCAAGATCGTTTCCTGGTCGCCGATATGCTTGACGCGCATCGTCTGCTCGGCCAGCACCTTCAGCGCCGGATGGCGCGCGAAGCTGTCGGCGGCGTCGGGCTTGGGCTTGTTCGAGCCGAACAGGGCGCCGGCGACGCGACCGACCACGCCGCCGAAATCGAGCAGGCTGGCGTGCTGGGCGGGCTTGGCGGTGCGCGGCTGCGGCTGGACCGGCTGCGGCATGACCTGCAGCGAGGTGCCGCCGCCGATCAGATCGTCGGAGCTGTCGGCATCGCTGCCGCCGCCCGTATCCACGCTGTCGCCGCCGCCGGCCTTGGCGCCCGAGATCGGTGCACCGAGCTCCGGCACGGCGCCGGCGGGCATCGACACGAGCGCGTCGACCTGGCGCTTGCGGTCGAGGAATTTGACGATGGTGTTCTGCTTGGTCTGGAGTTCGTCGGCAGTCTGCTTGAACTTGTCCTCGGCGCCGACCAGAGCGCCGTTCAGCTCGTCATAGGAGAGCTGGAGGTCGGCGACGCGGTTCTCGTAGGCCGACTGCATCTGCTGATAGCGGTGATCCTTCGCCGCGATGATGCGGTCCTTGAAGATCACATTGACTGTGGAAAACGCGACCCAGCCCAGGAAGAAGATTGTCAGGCCGGCGAGCGTTGCCTGTAGCGTGGGACTGAAAGTGAAGAACTGCACCCGCCCGTCGCTGCGGATGTAGATCTGTCGTTCCGGGAAGGTTTCATGGAGCCACGCCCACGCGCGCTCCACGAGCGACTCGGTCATTCCAGAACTTCCCTGTTCGGCGTCTTGGGCGCCAACCCCTGTTGGACCCATTTCACCCAATTGTGAGCGACCGATCAAGCTCTTAGCCCAGAAAAACGACCGGGAGGTTAACCGCGGACCAAATCGGTGGGGCGCGCTCAAAGCCCTTTCGCCGCGGCGAGCACGGCCTCCACATGGCCCGGAACCTTCACTTTCCGCCAGATTTCGCGGATGACGCCCTTGGAATCGACCAGGAAAGTGGCGCGCTCCATGCCCATGTATTTCCTTCCGTACAGGGTCTTCTCGCCCCAGACGCCATAGGCCTGGGCGGCCTCGAGCTCGGAATCCGAGGCCAGGGTCAGCTTGAGCTTGTATTTGGCCTTGAAGCGGTCATGGGAGGCAACGCTGTCCTTAGAAACGCCCACAAGATTGACGCCTAAGCGCTCGAATTTCTTCAGATTCTCGGAAAAGCCCTGGGCCTCCTTGGTGCAGCCGGCCGTATCGTCCTTGGGGTAGAAATACAGGACGAAGGGCTGGCCCTTCAGGGAGGAGAGGGAGATGTTGCCGCCGCCATCGGTGGCAAGCTTGAAGCTGGGGGCCTTGTCGCCGGGCTTGAGGTCCATGGGCGCTAGGCGATAAAGCCATGCGCGATTCAGCGCAAGCGGCCCGTTCAGTCCCCGTTGGGATTTGATAAGCCATATTGTCCGCCCTGCTTCGGCCCCAATCGGTCGCGATAGCAACCGGCCGCAGGGCACATGCCCGGCCTAACCCATCGATCCGGAATGCGAATTTGTTCTTAAGCCGGTACATCAAGGCGCATCACATCAGCCGCGCGGCGCTCGTCGCCGGCTGCATCGGCGCGGCCGTGGTCT
>DATHNU010000342.1:0-2503 GCA_035485695.1 Reyranella sp.
AGCAGGTCGTCGTTGCCCTGGGTGACGAGCTCGCGACCCTCGATCAGGAACTGCTCGACGAATTCGTTCATGCCGGCAGCCCGCACATGATGGTCACGTGCTCGACGAGCGTATCCTGGCGGACCGGTTTGACGAGGTAGAAGTTGGCGCCGGCCGCGCGCGCCGCGGCCATGTCCTGCGGGCCCGCCTCGGTGCTGATGACCAGGGCCGGAATCGACGAAATCGGTGCCGCCTGCCGGCGCAGCGTCTTCAGGAAGGTGAAGCCGTCCATCTGCGGCATGTTGATGTCGACGATCACCAGGTCGAACGATTCGCCCAAAAGCTTCTCCAGCGCCTCGACTCCGTTCAGGGCTTCGCCGACGTCGAAGCCGGCGCGTTGCAGCGCATCGCGATAGAACCGGCGCACCAGGTTTGCATCGTCGACGACGAGGATGCGCTTGCTTGCCCTCTCAGCCACGCGCGCCTCCCTTGGGTCGCTGATAGACGATGGCATCCGCGAAGCGGCGGACCTCGAAAAGCGACGAGACACGGCTCATGGACTCGGTGTGCCCCAGGCATATGAAGCCGCCCGGCGCCAGGTTGTCGAAGAGATTCTCCGCCGCCAGGCGCCGGGAAGCGTCGTCGAAGTAGATCAGCACGTTCCGGCAGAAGATGACATCGAAGGCGCCGTGCCGGCGGGTTTCGGCCGGATCGACGAGGTTCACCGAGGTGAACTGGACGGATTCCCGCAAGTCGGGGACGATGCGCCAGCGGTCCTGTCCGGTCGGGACGAAGTATTTCTCGACGAGGCCCGGCGCCAGCCGCATCAGCGCGCGCAGACCGAATTCACCGTGGCGGGCGGCCGTCACGCACTGGGTGTCGATATCGGAGCCGACGATCTCGATGTCCTGGACGTCGACCTCGGGCCAGTTCTCGAGGAGCCAAATGGCGATCGAGTAGGGCTCTTCTCCGGTGGCGCAGGGAACCGACCATATCCTGAGCGCCTCGCCCGGCCGCTTGGCCAGCACGCGCTCGGCCAGCAGGTCGGAGGACAGGCAGCGCAGCTGGTGCTCCTCGCGGTAGAAATAGGTCTCGTTGACCGTGAAGGCGTTGACGAATTTCTCGATCTCGCCGTCCACGTCGCCGCGCAGATAGGCGAAGTAGGTCGTGAAGGACGATATGCTCAGGAAGCCCATGCGATCGGAGATCCGTCGCTGGACATAGTAGCGCTTGGCTTCGGTGAAGAGCATGCCGGTGCGCCTGTAGAGAAATTCGCAGACCTTGCGGAATTCCTCCTCCGAGACCGGCGGGATCTCACTCACGTCGCGTGCGGGGCGGCGCCACGATGCGCTCGATGGCGACCTTGACGCTGAAGGCGATGAAGGGATCGCCGTCGAAGCGCGTCGCGCAGCGTGTCAGGGACGGCAAGGCCTCCGGCCGGCCGATTTCAGCCAGCACCTCGACCGCCGCCGCGCAAACGTTCTTTTCGCTCTCCCCTTCGAGGAGCTCGCACAGCAGGCGGTTGGCCTCCTCGTCCGGCAGGCCGCGTGCAAGCTCGCAGCTCAACAGACGCACGTCGGCATCCGGATCGGCGAGGAGGTGCCTCAGGTGGGGGCCCGCGGCCCCGGGCATCGCGCGCAGGGCATCGATGGCGCCGGTGCGCAGGCTCGCGTCGTCCGACCTCAAATAGGGCACGACAGCAGCGGCGCTTTTCGCCGTGGCGATGCGCGCCAAGCCGGTGAAGATCGCCTCGCGCACGCGCGGGTCGTTCTCCCTGGCAAGGGCGCTGGAGAGCACCGTCACGCCATCGGGCTTTTCCGCCGCCAACCGTGCGGCGGCCCAGCGCTCGTCGCTCGTGCCGTCGGTGAGGGAGGCGGAGGATGTCGGCGGTGTCGGGGTGGAAGGCTTGCGGACGAGAGGCATGTCAGGGCGCCAGTTTGCGCAGCCAGCCGGCGATTTCCGGCAGGGGCAATACCCAATCGGCGCCGTTTGCCGCCACGAGTTCGCCGGGCATGCCCCAGACGACGGCGGTCTCTTCGGCTTCGGCGATCGTCCGCCCGCCCTCAGCATGGAGGCGGGCCATCGCGGGGGCGCCGTCGTTGCCCATTCCCGTCATGAGAACGCCGACGATCTGGGAGGGCGAGACATGATCCATGGCAGACTTAACGAGCCGGTCGGCACTTGGATGCCACGGATAATCGGCGTCCGCCCGCAGCGGCAAGGCGGCAAGGCCGGACGGCCGGCGGGTGACCACGATGTCGGCATCGCCCTTGGCGATATAGACGCAGCCGGGCTGGAGCTGGACCGTGTGCAGGACCTCCACCACGGTGAGGGCACAGAGACCGTCCAGCCGCCGGGCAAGCGCGCCCGTGAAGGTGGCCGGCATGTGCTGGGCGACCACGATGGGCCAGGGAAAGTCGGCGGGCAGCGGCGTCAGCAGGGCTTCCA
This sequence comes from Reyranella sp., assembly GCA_035485695.1. Lineage (GTDB taxonomy): Bacteria > Pseudomonadota > Alphaproteobacteria > Reyranellales > Reyranellaceae > Reyranella. The sequence continues at coordinate 2,428 of DATHNU010000342.1, forward strand.
GCGCCGGCGGCCCGCCGGTCGACGTGCCGACCAGCACCAGGCCTTCGCCGGTGGCCCGGGCCGGTGCATCCTGCAC
>DATHNU010000343.1:0-8899 GCA_035485695.1 Reyranella sp.
TGAATGTCAACAATCGCTGCTCATACGACGAAGCTGCTTAACGGGAGACAGAAATCGACCGTATGACCAGGGGGGGGGGGAATGTCCTGGGACAGACAGTATCAGGGTCACTACTCCCTCACACTGAGTGACAATTGGCACATCGCGGTGCCGCCGCTACATCGCCGGCCCCGGGGCTTCTTGCGCCGGGTACGGTGACTGCGGGGTCGCGCACGGCACGGCATTCACGAGCGGACATCACTCGCAGAGCATCACGGCATGGCACGGCACGATTCCACGGGGCCTCGCGGCGCGCCCTATGTCCGCGCGGCACTGTGGGCCAGTCGAGCACGGCTCGCGTGGCAACGATCGCAACAGTTTTCACCATCTCGATCGCCAGGCGCTGGAGGACGGCTTCCAGCCATCGCGCCGGCTCCCAGTCGAGCGTGTACCTGCCGCCCGCCTTGACCGTCTTCATCACCTCTCCCAGCGCCCGAGCCGAAGCTTGGGTAACGGCGCCCGAGAGGGTGATGACGAACGGTGCGAAGTTGCGGTAGTACTTGTCGTAGTGGCGGATCTTCTCGACTTCGGCGGCGGCGCACTGCGTCTCCGCCGTGGTGCGGGCCGAGGCGCACTGCACGTTGATGGTGCGTACATCGAAGACGTAGCGCGTGCCCTTCTTCGTGAGGACGTCGACGTCGGCCCGCTCAGCGAGGCCTGGCGCCGGCGCGCCAGGCGGGATCACCTCGGGCGCTGGCTGCCGTCCGGTCGTCACGGACCCGGGTGGAAGGGAATCATGGAGCGCTTCGGCGAGGGCCCACTCCATGCGCTCGCCGCGCCACCGATGCCCCGCCTGACCCGGGTGATCGATCCGGGCCATCGTCTCGGCGGGCATTCCACCGAAGACGAGACGCCAGGCGACGTCGAACTCGACGTTGTCGATCGAGAGGTCCGGCCTCCACGGAACGACTGCGAACGCGCGCGCGCCCCCCCGCATCGCATTCTGCTCGAGGCGGCGCCGGCCGAGGCTGCCGGCCTCTGCGTGGAGTGCCGTGGCGACCCTCCTGTGGTGGGCGGCCGCTGGCACGGCCTGCCACTCCAGGGTGCCCGCCGAGCCAGGGCTCCGCCGGTATGCCGCCCCGATCAGCTCGGGGCGCGCGCCGGCCGCCCGTGCTTGCTCTCGGCTCCACTGGGCCGCTGCGGCTGCGGGGGCTTCGTCTGCGGCAACGGGGATGCCGAGCCCGCCCAGTCCGCTGGGGAGGGCGAGCTCACGCCGCAGAGGCGAGCCGGGCCCCAGGTTTCCGCGGAGGTTCACTGGGCACAGCGCCTCGCAGAAATTGTCGATCGCGCCGTCCACCTCCTGCCACGCGTCGCGGGGCGCGAGAAGGCCCCACGCGCCCTGGTGGTACCCGAGCACCGGCAGGATGTATCGGCGGAAGAGGAAGAGGGCGGTGCCCTTACATGCGCCGCCCCGGACCTCGTTTGTGAGTCGCCGTATGGGCCCGACGACCGCATCCGCGAGGCTTCCCACGAGCGACGCTCGCACCCGACCTTCGTCCGCCGGGTCCGTGAAGGTCACTCCCAGCACCTTCATTTGGTCAAGCATGGGCCAGGCCTCCGGGTCGTCCCCTCTGAGGGGCGCGATGAGGGCGTCTAGGCGGGCGCGCCAGCGCGGCGCGGTGAGGAGGCCGCACTTGTGGGGCGCCTCCTCGAGGCCCCGCTCGCGGCCGCACACTATCCGCCACAGCGTGCGGCGGATGGAGGTATAAAAGTGGCCGGCACTGTGGGCGTCGTCGGCATAGAGCGTGGAGGCGCAGGCCCGCGGTGCGGATTCCGCGAACAGCTCGCGCAGAGTGCCGGCCCACTCGGCGGGGGGCTCGGCCGGCAAGCCTGATCGAGCGACCTGGCGGAATAGGCCCCACAGCTCCGCCACTGCTGCCTCGGGCGTCGCGGGGACCTCGCAGACCGTCTTCCCGTCGCCCGCGCGGGCTGCCGCGTCCCTGTCGACGTCCGCCATGACCATCGCGAACGCCGCGGGCATGTCCGGAGGGCCCTGAGCCCCGCCGCGCGCCCACCGACGGACCGACAGGCGATCGACCCCGGGTTCGTAGTCCCCTCGGAGGACGAGCTCGACCTCGCCCCCCTCGCGGGTGGAGCACTGCGCGCGAAGCGAGAGTGCGGCGAGCTCGGGCGCGACGTCGGCGATGCGGCGGACAGCGTCCAGGAGCGCTTTCTGCCCGGCCGATCCGAACGCGTTCACAATATCCGCCCGCGTGAGGCAGTATGGCACGCCGGTCCGGGAGCAGTTTGCCAATGACACCATCAGGTTCGCCACTGGCCTCGGCGTGCCGGTCAAGGCGTACTGTCCGAACGAGTCCAGGAGACCGCGGAGCCGTTTGCGCGAGAGCGTCGTGGCCTTCGCGAGGATGCACCGGGCGAAGGCCCCTGCGATGGAGATTGGGCGGTATCGGCTCGGCCCGACCCTCCCGCCCGGCTTGACGAACGCCAACATGACGGCATCGAGAAGGACCTGGGCCAGGAGTGAGTCACGGGTGTCCCGCAGTGCGACGAAGTACCGGCCTAGAAGCCCAGTGGTCGTGCTCCGGAAAAGGCTTGCTGCGCGGCGGACCATGTCCCCGGACCAGCCATCCGGTCCGGGAGCCGTCGCGCCGCGCATCCTGAGCGCCGAGTGATGCAGCGACGCGGGCGTGATGCGGCCGTCCGCGGGGAGCGCGTTGATCCTCCGCTGGATGTCCTTCGCCGCCGCTACAAACTCCGCCTCCGTGGCCGCTGGAGCCTGCGCCCCTGGCATGGGGTGGAGCAGCTCGAGTGCGTCGCGCAGCGCCTGCGATGGGGGGGGGCGCGGAGGCTGGTCCGCGCCGCGGAGGGTTGCCCGCGCTGCCGCAATCCGTCCGATATCCGCGAGGCCGCAGGCTGTATGTCCCGCGCTCTGCGCGGCCGGGTCGCTGCATCGGGCGGGCCGCGCCGGCGCCACTCGCTCGAGCCGTTCGCGCAGCGGTGCGGGGTCCCAGCTGCGGAAGGCATCGCCATCGACTGGGGGGAACAGCGGCCGGATCTCCGAGAGCGCAGCGCCCAGGCCGGAAGCCCAGCGGCTTCCGATGCCGAGTCTGGCGGCCCGCTCCTGAAGGAGCATGTATTCCATCTTGATACCGATGGCACAGAGCGTGAGCCTCCAGCGGTCGGAAAAGGTCCGCAGCCTGGGTGGGCCCCTTGCGTCCTCAGCGGGGATTGCGTCCCGATAGCGGATGAGGTGGTACTCCGCGTGCCGCATCCAACCTGGCACCGCGCGCGGGGTGAGCGGGGACGACGCTACGATCTCGTAGATCGCCGCGCAGGCGACGAACAGCGGGTCGTCTTCGGGTTGGGACGAACAGGCGGAGCTGTCGTCACCCGCGACGTCCGGAACGTTGCCGCAGTCGTCGTGGGACGGGTCGCCGTCATGACTGTCTCGACCCGCCGAGATGGCCTGTCGGACGGCGAGGCCTCGGGCTGCGGTCCCTTCGCGGTCTTTTCCGGCGGGCCGGCGGCCCGTGGGCCGGCGGCGCCCCGCGCAGGCCGCCACTCCGATCAGTATGTCTGGGAGAGGGTCTGTCTCGCTGACATGGCAGGCGCGCACGCCCGTGTCGTCCGAGTCGTGGCTCGTGGCGTGGGTGCCATCGGCCGTGATCTCGACACCTAAGACAAATTCGTTGTCCCTGGAACCGGGGTACGCCCTGAACTTCGCGGGCTCGAAGCCCGCCCTCCAGACGACGACGTCGACGCTGTAGACCCTCCCTGCCTTGAGGAAGTCGCGGCCGTCCCAGGGGGCGGGGTTTGTCGAGCCTTTGACCTCGTACTGGACGTCCTCGGCGAACGGCGCGGTGAGTGCGTGGACGAACACCTCAGCCGCACAGAGGCCGTGCACGGGGGCCGGAGCCCCGCCATCGCTGCGGGGCCCTTCGGGGTCGAGGCCGGGGGAGCAGCGGCCGCAGCGGCCGTCCAGATGGCACCTCTGGCGAGCTGCGCACGTAGGGCAGGCAACCTCGGTGGCCTCTGCCTCTGTCTGGAGGTCGGGGCAGACGAAGTTGAACGGCCTTGTGTGAGCCCGCCTCGTGAAGCCGAAAAGTTCGCCCCAGCTCATATCTCGCACCGCGTCCGGGGGCGGGATCTCTTGCGCGGGTGCATACGGGAGACCGTTCCTCGCCCGGGTATAGATTGCGCCGCTCGGCACCCGAACGAAAGTCTGCAGGGTGTCGGGGGGCGAGCCGGCCGCGCCCCCTGGGTTCGCGACGGGGCGGGTCGAGGCCGAGCGGCCACTGGCGGCCCGCACGCTGTGCAGGACCGTCAGTGGGACCCTCTTCTCCCGGCGCGCCGCGTCGGGCAGTTTCCAGGCCTCTCCTTCCTCCCCCAGCTCGACGTACTGCTTGGGCTCCCGTGGCCAGGCCAGGGCGTCGCCGCAGCTCGTCGCGTCGTGATCGACATGGGTTCCATCCGCAGGGAGTGTCAGGAAGATCCGGGGCACCCGGTCGCTCTCCTTGGCCGAGCCGACGCCGATGGTTTGTGTGGCGTACCCTTTCCGGCTGAAGTTGAGCGCCACGCGGTACTTCCTTGCCACCGCAACGAAGTGCTCCGGTAGCCAGGCGTGTGGCTTCATCGACCCGGTGATCGCCTGCTGGACCTCTTCCGGCGTGGGGACGCGCTCGGGGCTGAGGTGCGACAGCGCGGCTCGGAGGCCCTCTGACACGGCGGTTGGGGCGCACATCCCGTGAAGCGTGCCGACCGCGGCCCTCGCCCGGGGACAGCGCGTGGCGCCGTCGGCAGACACGTCGCGCTTCGAGGCCGGCGCGGCTCTGCCACTGGCAGCGGAGACATTGGTCAGGACGCGCAGATGAACCTTGTCGGCAGCCTGGCTCAAGCGGACGTTCGTCCAGTCGTTCCCCTCTTTGCCGACGTCGACGTACTGTTTGCGGCCTCGAGAGACCGCGAGTGCGTCCGGAAAAGACGTCTTGTCGATGGCGACATGGGAGCCGTCCGCGGCGAGGCGGAGGAAGATCCTCGGCACGAAGGAGGTTGCATCGGCCGACCCAACGCCGATGGTCTGCTGCGAGTACCCGTTGCGGCCGAAGCTGAGGACCACCTGGTACTTCCTGACCACAGCGACGAAGTCGGCGTCTCGCCAGGGTAGGGGATCTTTCGAGCCGGTGATCTCCTCCTGCACTTCCTCCGGGGTCTTCATCAGCTTGAGCTGCGCGAACAGGCCCTCGGAGATAGCAGTCGGGGCGCACATCCCGTGGACCACGCGGTGGTCTCCCAGGCATTTGATCATGCACGCTGCCCGCCGCACCAAGACGGACTGGACGGCCGCTGCGGTTGCCTGCGCCGTGGCGGTTGCTGCTGCCCCGGTGCTGGCGGCCGCCGGGGCGGGGGGTGCGGCAGTGACTGATGCCGCCCCGATCATGGTCACATCGGCATCGGAAGGCCCTGGGGCGCTCGTCGACGGCTGTTTCGTGGCGGTCGCCGCGATCACGGCCGGCGTGGCGAGGGAGGGGGCAGGACGGACGGCGGTCGGCTGCGCCAGCGCGGCGCCGACATTAGCCGGGGCCGATGCCTGGGGGCTCAGTTGCGCCCCGCGGGGGGGCGGCGCGGATGCGGACGCGGATGGCGGCGCGGCGCCGGCGGGGTGGGGCTGCAGGCCCACTTGCCTCAGCACGTCTCTGCGTTCCCTTGCCACCCGCGACTGCCACTTGGTTTTTGCGCTCTGGTCCACGTACTTTACCTCGGTGTAGTGGCCGGTCCGGCCGGTGCCCGAGTAGGCGAGCTGCAGCGGGGCGAATTCGCCGCCGTCGCCGAACCAGAAGCGCGGCTTCACTCCCGCATCGAAGTGCACCACAATGTCGCGGGCGTAGTGCCTCGCAATCGCCTCGACGTCATAGTCGTCTCCCTGCTCCGCGAGCTTGGACACGCGATCGAGGTGGGCGTCGAGGGATGGATCGTCTTTTGACTCATTGGGGGCGAAGTACCCCTCGTAGTCGCCGCGGTGGGATCGCAGGTAATCGACGGCGCACTGGCGCACTGTCTCATGAGTCGGGCCGCCGCTAAGCTGAGCCGCGGCAGCTCGGAAGAGGCAATTCCCGTCGCCCTCGGTCTGGCCCAGGATGAGGCCCTGCTCGAGGAAGCGTCGCGAGAGCGCGACCGTGTTCGAATCGGGGGGGCTTTGTTTCCGGGTCGCTGCCCCTGCTGGCGAGATAAGGGCGGCCGCGGGGACCGTGGCCGTCGCACGCGGCGTCGGGGCCGCCGTTGGCGCCGCTGCTGTGTCGGGCCTCGGGCGCTGCGCTTGGGGGGCTTTCGCTTCGGTGTCTGTACCGGAGCTCGCGGGTGCACTGGCCGCTGCTGTCTGTCGTCCTCGCTTGCCTCGCCGACGACTGCGACCCCCGCCGGCTTCCCAACCACCGGCAGATTGCTGCTGCGGCTGCGGTGACGTGCTTGACTGTCCGGGCTGCGGAGAGCCCGCGGTAGGTGCTGGTGCTGGCTTGGAGCCGCGTGGCTGGCGCCGCTCGGGTTGCGCCTCGTTTCGCGCCGCCGCCGCGGCCCTGGCGATGGACAGATAGGTCGCCCGCCCATCTGACGCCTCCGGGGCGCTGGATGGCGGCGGTGCCGCCGAGGCGACCCCTACCGTCAGGGTTTGCGACCCGTATCGCGCCTCGAAGAGCTGATTGAGGAGGATTGGTTTGCCATCTCCACCGCAGTGCCCGCCCTCCCCGAACCAGACGTAGTGGTCCGCCCCGTCGATCCGGCGGAGCTGCATCTGTGAGAGCTCCAGCGGTAGCTTCGCCGCGGCGTCCACCGCGCTCGGCGAGGTGTGGGCGGGCCAGAGCAATGGGGCCGATGCGGTAGAGGGCCTCCCCAGCCTTCGAATGGTACGCAAGCTCGAGGCGCAGGGAGGCGGCCGCCTTGCGCGGGACCTCCGCGTCGCCAATGCCAGCCAGCCACACTCCGCCGTCACGTTGACCCAAAGCGACAGAGTCCGGTGACGGAACCCCGAGCCGCCTGAGCTCCTCGAGGAGCCGGGTGGGCCAATTGGTCCAGCTTCGATCCCGCGGCTTGTGGTCTTTTCCGATGATCGGCCGGAGGTACCATGATGGGTCCTCGTCGCTTGGCGCCGAGGTCGCCAGGGCCGGGCCCTCTTCGGTGGCCCAGAGGGCGTTGAAGCGTTCGGCAAGTTCCTTGCTGACCTGGGCGTTGTTGGCGATCGCCTCGACATAACCGTAGCTGCCGGACGCCATGTGCGGCCCGGTGACATCCTTGACCCGGGGGTCCGCTTTCAAGACGCCTGCCGCGGCATGGAGACGCTTCTCAGCGCAGGAGGCGAGGAAGACGTGGACTCCCCTCTCCGGCGATGCCGGTGCAACCGCCACCGGCTGCCTGAGGCGTGTCACGGTCGCGGTGGGGAAGCGGAGCAGATCGGGGAGCTGAAGGGCGGCCCCCGAGGAGACCACGAGGCCTGGCGGTAGTGTTGAGCGCGCAGCCGCCGGCTTCACGGCTGACGCGGGTGCGTCCGGCGTGACCGATGCCGTCGCCGGCGGTGAGTGTGGTGACTGTGATTGACCGGGTGTCGGCACCGCTGGCGACGGGGCCGGTGCTATGACCACGACTGCCGGCGGGACAGGCGGCCGCCTCGGGGCCTGCTCCGCTGGGTCCTCCTCGGGTTGTCCGGGTCGGCCATTCGCTGGATCCGACGGCTCGAGGGGTCTCTTTCCGGGAGCCGCTGGACTCGCGCCTCCCGTCGCCGCTGCGTCGACCTGGGGCTGCGTCGGCGGGCCCTCGGACTGCCGATCGTCATCCATCCCCCCGCGCAGGCGCAGCACGAGGACGACTGTCGCGTCATCGTGCAAGCCTCGCGCCTGAAGAGTGTCGTCGTCATTGAGCCGACGAATCAGACGCTGCTCAGACGGCGGAATGCCGGTGCGCGCAGAGAGGGCACACTTGAGCGAGCCCACCGTCGTGGCGGCGGCGACGTGTATCACGTGCGTGTGCGTGAGCGCACGCACGAATAGCTGGAGAGGCTGCGCTGCGGGCGGTGGCGTCGAGTCGGTGCCGGTGACAGAAAAATTTCCGCAAGGGTTTCCCCCCCCGCGGCTTATTTCACAGCTGTGTGGGGGGCATGAAGGGAAACGGACATGCATGGACAATTGGGAGGTGGGCTGTGCATCCGGTTGCCTCAAGGGTTGGTAGATGGTCTCGATGGAGCCACTGGTGGTGCGTTGGACTTCCTCCGCAAAGCGGCAGTGGATGATGGTTCCGCAAGAGGACGGTGTTACCGGTTCCGAGGACCCGGGTGGCTCTGCCACGCTCCCCTCTGACGTGATGATCGCACTGGTTCCGGCGTGTCGCGAAACTGCGACTCCGCGGCAGTGACCGCCGTCAGAAGGAGTATGTTGTGCGGGTGTGGGCCGGATGCACAGCCGTGAAGAGAGCGAGAGAGAGAGACACGGCACAATGCACAACGCAGACGCAAGATAGTGGAAGCGAGTACGCGAGGTCACGAAGCGCCCCGGGGCGCCAGAGCGGCCGCCGCACGCAATACTGGACGCGCCGTGGCGCGCGAAACGGAGAAAATCGCTGATCTGATCAGCGGTGATCAGATCAGATTTGATCATCGTGATTAGATCAAACTTGATCAGATCATCGGCGATCAGATCGGCCGCAATGGCCCGAGGGAGAAGCGCCGCGATGGGCGCGATGGGGCTGTCGGAGAGGATCGTCCACGCATTCCGGAGGGGAATGGCTGCGGACGCCCACAGACTGGCGAAGAGAATACTCACTTGCGAGCGCGCGAGGGTCGCGGTGAGGGTCGTTGGCGGCGAGGCTGAGGCCGTCGCCGACGAGAGCGATGAGACAATAAAAAGAGGAGAAATAAAAC
>DATHNU010000344.1:0-5264 GCA_035485695.1 Reyranella sp.
GACGATGACGAACTTCGTGTACATGAACTGCCGCAGGAACGACCAGATTCCCATCATGATCCGCTTAGCCTGGCCGGGATAGGTCTTGCGGATCGAGACGACCGCGATGCGGTAGGAGCAACCCTCGGGCGGCAGCCAGAAATCGACGACATCGGGGAATTGCTGCTGCAGCAGCGGCACGAAGACCTCGTTGAGCGCCTCGCCGAGGATCGAGGGCTCGTCGGGCGGCCGGCCGGTAAAGGTCGAGAGATAGACCGGATCGCGCCGCATGGTGATCGCGCTGAGGTGGAACACCGGAAAGCGCTCGACCGCGTTGTAATAGCCGGTGTGGTCACCGTAGGGGCCTTCGTCGCCGTATTCGTCGAGCGAGACATGGCCTTCGAGGACGATCTCGGCCTCGGCCGGGACCTTGAGCGGCACCGTCTTGCAGTCGACGAGGTCGACCCGCTTGCCACGCAGCAGGCCGGCGAACTGGTATTCCGACAGCGTATCGGGCACCGGGGTCACCGCGGCAAGGATCGTGCCCGGATCGGCGCCGATCACGGCCGCGACCGGCAGCGGCTCGCGCTTGCCCGCGCCCTTCCAGCGCTGGTGATGCTGCGCGCCGCCGCGATGCTTCAGCCAGCGCATCAGGGTCGTGTTCCGCCCCGTGACCTGCAGGCGATAGATGCCGAGATTGAAGCTGTCCTGCCTGTCGCCCTTCGGGTTGGGCCCTTGCGTGACGATCAGCGGCCAGGTGATGAGCGGCGCGGGCTCGCCCGGCCAGCAGGTTTGTATCGGCAGACGGCCGAGATCGATGTCGGTGCCGGTGAGCACGATCTCCTGGCAGGGCGCCGATCCCACGGTCTTGGGCTTCATCGCCATCACGGTGCGCAGCATGGGCAGCATGTCGAGCGCCTCGCGCCAGCCGCCCGGCGGCTCGGGCTGGCGCAGGAAAGCCAGGGTTTCGCCCACGCCGCGCAGCTCGCCGGGCTCACGATCCATGCCCCAGGCGACTCTCTCGACCGTGCCGAAGAGGTTGACCAGCACCGGGATGTCCGAGCGCGTGCCGTCGGCGCGCACCACGTTCTCGAACAGCACGGCCGGGCCCTTTTCGGCCAAAAGCCGGGTCTGGATCTCGGTCATCTCGAGATGCGGCGAGACGGGCGCAGCCACGCGCACCAGCCGGCCGCTTTGTTCCAGCCGGGCGATGAAATCCCGAAGCGAGGCGTATGGCATCCTGGGGTTGTCCTTTAGAGTGGGCGGCGCATGAGATCAAACGCGATCCCGGCCGAATTCGAGGATCTGCTGAGCGCCTCCGGCAAGCGGGTGCTGGCCGGCACGCATGCGCTGTGCGGGACGTTGGCCAACCCCCGGACGCGCTTTCTTGCGCGCGGTGATCTCCTGGACCGCACCAAGGCCGAACGCGTGCGGCGTGTACTGGAAGCTTCGCTGGCCGACAAGCTCGAGCTCATGGAGCGGCCGATTCCGCCCGAGACCATCTCGGACATGCGTCGCGACTACGGCGAGCGGCTGCCCAAGACCAGCCGCGCGCGCACGATCTACTTTGAAAGCCGGCGGGAGCCTGGCGTGAAAGCGGCGGAGCGCATCGGGCTGGTGAAGCTCATGCGCTCGGCGTCGTACCGCGCCTTTGCCGAGGCCTTGGCCGGCCGCAAGTTGGCGGCAGGCTGGGGCCTGCAGGTGTTGCGCTATGGGCCGGGCGACTATGCCGGCCCGCACAACGACCATCACCCCGAGAACAAGGATGCGCGCGGCGGCTATATCGACCTGCATCTCAGCCTGTGCTCGCCGGGCGTGGCGCATCAATGGCTGGTCTATAGCCGCGCCGGCCATTTCAGCGAGATCGTATCGGTCGCCAAGCCCGCGTCGGTGACGGCCTACCGCCTGCCGTTCTGGCACTACACCACGCCGCTTGCTGCCAAGCCTCGCCGCACCGATGCGACGCGCTGGGTGCTGCTGGGGACGTTCCTCTACCGTTGAGGCAACCGGCGCGGCTGCAAATCGTTTGGCCCCTATGCAACACCTGCGGTTTCCCAACGAAAGTACGACCTATCGCGAGGCGCGCAACGCCTTGCTGGCCGAGGAAATGGAGCTTCGCCGGCAGGTCGAGCGCGTCGCCGCCCGCCGCCGGGCGCTGCCGATGGGCGGCGAGGTGAAGGAAGATTACGTGTTCGAGGGCGAGTCGGGCCGCACCAAGCTGTCGCAGCTCTTCGCGCCGGACAAGGAAACGCTGGCGATCTACAGCTTCATGTTCGGGCCCGAGCGCGAGCGGCCGTGTCCCGGCTGCACTCACTTCCTCGATGCCCTTGAGGGCTCGACCCGGCACATCCTGCAGCGCCTGAACTTCGTGGTCGTCGCCAAGTCACCGGTCGCCCGCCTGCAGGCCTTCGCTCGCGAGCGCGGCTGGCGGCAGCTGCGCCTGCTGTCGACGGCCGGCAACACCTACGACCGCGACTATTTCGGCGATTCCACTGCGCTCAGCACGGCGATGCGCGACCAGCAGGAGTTCAAGCCCGGCGAGGAATGGGACATGCCGATCCTGAACGTGTTCCGCCGCGACGGCGGCACGATGCGCCACTTCTGGGGCTCGGAACTCCTCTATGTGCCGCCCGAGCCTGGTCAGGAATATCGCCACAACGATCTGCTGGATCCATTGTGGAACATGCTCGATGTCACGCCCGATGGGCGTGGCGACTTCCATCCCAAGCTTGAATATCCCTGACGCTATCTGACCGCGAGCGGCACGACGCTGATCGAATTGCGCGGGCTGCCTTCGATGATGCGGTCGGTGTAGACGAGATAGACCAGGGCGCGGCGCTTGGTGTCCAGGAAGCGTGTCACCTGGGTTGACTTGAAGATCAGCGAGGCCCGTTCGCTGAACACCTCGTGCGGGCTTTTGAGATTCGCGAGCTTGGCTTCGTCGATCGGTGCCACCTGGCGGCAGGCGATCGAGGCCTCACCCGGGTCCTCGGCCAGCCCGATGGCGCCTTTGATGCCGCCGGTGCGCGCGTGCGACATGTAGCAGGTGACGCCCGGCACGTCGGGATCGTCGAATGCTTCCACCACGATCTTGTCGTTGGGCCCCAGCCATTTGAAGCGATAGCCGACCGAGCCGATCTCGTCGGCGAGAGCCGGCAGCGTCAGCAGCGACAGCAATAAAGTCAGGATCGAGCGGCGCATGAATGGCTCCCTTGGAACGCCAGGAGCTCAGGCGGCGCGCAGTCCTTCCTTGGGGACTTCGCCACCGGCTTCCTTGATGGCCGCACGATACTCCTTTTCGGAGGAGAAGGGCGCGACCTTGGGGAAGTCCTTCTTGCGGCCGGGGCGGATCGTGCCGGTCGAGGGCTCGACGATCAACAGTTCACCCTGGCGGCCGAGCAGCGGGATCTCGCGCTTCCAGCGCGAATAGACGCGCCGCGCCGAGGCCGAGAAATCGACGTAGGTCGTGAACTCGCTCTTGTCCTTCACGAACAGCGCCTCGTAGGTGGCGATGAACTGCTCGACGAAGGCGCGGTCGACGATCTCGAGGTTCGACATCATCCAGCAGCGGTCCTCGAACACCCAGTAGGTGCCGACACCGACGAACTGCCGTTCACGCGTGAGGTAGGGATAGAACGGGAAACCGCGGCAGGCGATGGTGCGGTTGTCGCGCTCGCAATGCCGCGCCCCCTTGCAATGGATGGCCATGCAGTCGCTGGTGAGCTCGGCCACGATCTGCTTGGTGGCATAGTCGTAGGGCTTGAACTTCGACCACAGGTCGGTGCGGGTCTTGAGCAGGTCGAACTCGACCTTGTGGACCACCGGCACGGCGTTCTGGGTCGAGCAGCACACCGGCTCGCCGCCGTTCAGCGGCGCGCATTTGCGGCCACAGTCGAAACGCGACACCGGGGCGTTGAAGCCTTCGTAGAGGGTGGCGAAATCGGCGGGCTTGATGGTTGCCTTGGGCATGAAGCGGCCGTTTACCCCAATCCCATATGAAAGAACAGTGAAGGAATTATAATGCCTGCCTAAGGATGAGGCAGCACCCGCCATACCACCGTTTCACGCATACCTCGATTCTCCAGCTGCAGCGATGTCGGGATGTCATAGCGCGCCCGTTCTTCGAGACCCTGGGCGCTGAAGTAGTTGCGGCCGGGGTCGCCCAGCAGCACCAGCCGGCCCAGGCGCGCGTGGCCGCGCAGCCAGGCGAGCGCGCGTGTCGACATGTCGCGTTCGTAACAGACGTCGCCGGCAATGACGATATCGGCATCGGGCGCGCCCTCGGGGCCGGCCAGCCAGTCCTCCCTGCTGACTTCGAAAGCGAGGTCATTGGCCCGGGCGTTGAGACGGGCGGCGACCAGCGACAGGGCGTCGATGTCGTTGGCCACCACCGAGGCCGCGCCCGCGCGGGCCGCCGCCAGGGAAGAGACGCCGGAGCCGGCGGCAAAATCGATCACGCGCCGGCCTTCAACCAAGGTCGGATTGTCGAGCAGATAGCGCGCGATCGCCTGGCCGCCCGGCCAGCAGAAGGCCCAGTAGGGTGGATCGACGTTCTGCTCCTCCAGCCACGTCTCGGTGGCCTGCCAGATCGGCACATATTCGCTGGCCAGCCACAGCCTGAACTCCGGCACCATCGCCGGCGCCTCGAGCGCGGTGTTGGCGCGAATGAAGCCCTCGGGGTCGGCGGGCAGGCGAGACATGCGCTAGAAGGACACGTGGCCGGCGATGACGGCTGCGGTCAACAGCACGCCAATCCAGGCGTTGGCCTTGAACTTGGCGAGGCAGTCGGCCTGGTCCTGCGGCTTCAGGAAGGCGACCTGCCACACGAAGTGCAGCGCAATGACCAGCAGGATCGCGAAATAATAGGGCCCAAGCGAAGCGAGATGGCCGGCCAGCGCCCACGCCGCAAGCGCCAGCAGGGCGAACAAGGTGAGCCAGCGCCGGGGCGCCGCGGCGAAGCGCCGGGCGGTGGAGTGCACGCCGATCACGGCATCGTCGCGCTGGTCCTGCATGGCGTAGATCGTGTCATAGACCATCGTCCAGGCGACGCCGCCGGCATAGAGCGCGACAGTGGCCCACGACAGCGCGCCGGTGACCGCAGCGTAGCCCACCAGGGCGCCCCAATTGAAGGCAAGGCCCAGCACGACCTGCGGCCACGATGTCAGGCGTTTCATCGTCGGATAGACCGCGACCAGGAGCAGCGAGGCGAGCGCCACGCCGCCGGCGAACTTGTTGAACTTGAACAGGATGGCGACGCCGACCAGCGACTGCAGCACCATCCAGAT
>DATHNU010000345.1:0-8474 GCA_035485695.1 Reyranella sp.
GACTGGGCTCACAGCCAGCCCGCGGCCCTCAGATCAGAGCGATCTGGAAGCCCCCCGAGGCCGCCGCGGCCACCTCCGCGGGCCGGCCGTTCAGCCGCACCACCGGCTGCTGCTTCAGCCCCGTGAATATAAGGTTCCTCGCCATGTCGGCGCCGCTCTGCTCGGGCTTCGGCGCATAGTCGATCTCGTATTCCCCTGCCCAAGGACGGTATTCGACCCGCAGCAAGCCGACCTTGCCGTCGGGCCGCACGACTGCTCCGTCGCGGGTTGTGAGCGTCCAGGACTGCGCATCGGGCAACGGATTGTAGCCGACGACCGCGCCGCTCACCGGATCGGCCAGCAGATAGGCCTTGCGGCCGGACTCGCTCGTCAAGACCGCGCCGTTCTTTTCCAGCCGGCCCGTGGTGCCCTGCTGCGCCCAGGTGGTGTCGCGCTCCAGGCCGGCGGACAGATAGGGCCACTGCCCGTTCAGCCGCCGGTAGGGAATGGCGCGCTCCTGGACACCCGGGCTTACCGCGAAGTGGACTTCCGTCTGCTGCGAAAAGTCGGTGGTGAAGGCCGCCTCCATGAGGTCCGCGCCGCTTCGGTAGGAGACCTCGAGCTGCCGGCGGCCCTCGTCCCACTCGGCTGTAAGCCGATTGCTCCGCATGTGGTTGGCGAACGCCTCGAAGCTCGCATGCTGGGCGGTGTCACCCATTTCGAGCACGAAGCCGCCGAACGACCGGCTCAGGATTCTGTCCAGATCGAGGTCCGCCACCGCGACCGGCTTGTCGCGTTTGAGATTGAAGATCGAAATGGTGAGCGCCGGCGCCACCACGGCCTTGTTGGGTTCCGTTTGGCCGCCGCCACCGAAGCCGATCTCGACCTCGGCATCGCGACCGAGGTCCGTCGCCGGCAGCGGGATGATGCCGACAAAGCTCACGCCGTCCTGGATGAGGATGCGCTGCCCTGCCGCCAGACGATGCGGGAAGGTGTCGATCTTCTTGTCGTCGACGAAGATCTTCCAGTTGGGCGAGGCCATGAAGTTCCACAGGCCGATCACCGTCGCCAGCCTGGCCACGCCGCCATCGCCGGCCGCCGCCATGAAGCGGTTGCGGTTGGTATGCGGCTTGGCGAAGACCATGGCCCGGTTGCGGCTCTGGTAGGTCAGCGTCACGCCGCCATGCGTCGTCACGCCGCCCGAGGTCGTCGCGAGATCGGCCGTGTTCACGCTATAGCGTGCCGTCAAAGTGCCGAGATCCTCCAGCTCGGTCGAGGCCTTGGCCTGGCGCACCCATTGGCCCACGAGATCGAACGTGCCGCCGCGAATGTCGGTGCTCGCCAGCCCATGCCAGCGGCCGAGATAGGTTCGCCGCCACAGCGGCGGCTTGAAATAGCCGCGCGTGGTCTCCGCCGAAGTCTCCTCGAAGGGAACCGGCTTGTCGTCGATCACGCCCGAGGCCCAGCTCGGCGCCCAGGGCGACGGCAGGGTCTGCAGCGCCACCCGTCCCGGCGGAAAATCGCCGCCCCACACCGGCATGCCGTGGGCGAGCGCCGATGCCGGCTTGTCGACATATTTCAGCACGCCGGCCTTCGAAACGGTGTGGAGCGCGCCGTAGATGCCGTCCTGCTCGACCAGGACGCCCGGCAAGCGCGCGCGGCCCGATGCCGCCACGAAGCGGCGCAGCGCCGGATGATAAACCGTGATCAGCATCTCCGTCGTCCGATCGACCAGGATGCGCCCCATCAGGCGGTCGATCGGAGATGGCGCGAAGTCGGCGAACATCTTCTGTGCGCTGTAGGTGATCGAGAGGTAGTAGTGGTCGAGCATCTCCTGCGTGCTGCCGTCGAGAAAAGCCCAGAAGCGCAGCAGCATGTGCTCCAAGCAGTGGCGACCATCGGCCATGGCAAAAGGCGCATCGATCAGGGCGCCGCCCAGCAACGCGCCCATCGCGGCGGTATGGTTGAAGTTCTGGGTGCTGACGGCGAAATTGTAGCCATCGCGAAAGAACGAAGTCCGCCCGCGCCAATCATGCGTGCGCTTCCAGTATTCGAACGCCTCGCGGCTCTGCGGGTGATACAGCTCGTCGGTCGCCAAGTCGGGCATCAACCAGGCCGACCAATAGGCCTTGAGATGATCCAGGGCCGGCGCCGGCAGCAGCGCGCCGAAGACATGGTTGATGAGCAGATCGTCCTGGATCCCCCAGCCCTGCCAGTAGCGCGGCGGCACGGCGAGCAACTCGCGGATCCGCGCCTGGTACGTCTCGTAGCCCTTGGGGCCGCCGATATCGGCCCAGCGGCTCACCCGGTCGCCGCCGATCTGGCGCAGTTCGTCGATGCGCGCGTTTTCCCAGGCCTGCCGGCGATCGTGGCCAACGAGCATCGCCTGGCGCGCCCGCTCGATGGCCTGATCGGCCGGCAGCAGGACGGCCGTCGCGGCGCCCTCGTCGCCGGCGCTGATCAGCTCGTCGCGGGGCAAGGGCGGCGGCAGCGCGACGGCGACCGCATTGCCCTTGGCCAGAGGCTTGCAGAAGACGGCCAGGCGCGGCGAGGCAAATCGCAGGCCGTGGCCGCCGGTCGGCATGGTCCACTCGTAGACATCGCCGGAAACCCGGTAGCGCGAATCGTAGGTTTCGACCTTGCGCAAAAGCAAGCCGCACTGCTCGAGCGAGCGCAGGCGCATGGCCGGATCCTGCGCCAGGATATCGGTCAAAAGCAGACGGGAGACGTCGATACGTGCTTCAGGCTTGCCAATCGACAGTTCCTGCGCTTCCAGCGGCGGGTGCCGGTCGCCCTTGCCGCTCACGGCGCCGTACTGCGACCAATACCGGCGGCCATTGACGCTGGCATTGAACGTCGGACCCAGCGCCGGATCGGCGATCCAGGGCCGGCGCAGGGGCCACGCCTGGATGTGCCAGGTCGGCGGATTGTCCGTCCACACCGTCTTTCCCAGGCCGACGCGACAGGTGTACTCGGGCGGCACGACCTCGTAGCCGTCGTAGGCCAGCACCAGCTCGGCCCGGTCAATGGCGAAGCCCTTGGCCAACTTGGCGGCGATCGGCTCCGCCATCGCCGGAAAGCGCAACAGGACCGAACGATGCACCGCATCGACGGTCTTGCCGCCCACCATGGGCTTGTCCCAGATGCGGCCATCGATGCTCGCCGTCTCGCTGTCGGCGATTTCGACCGTGTCGACGCCGCGATCCTGCGCGGAGAGCTTGAATGGCGCGCCCAGGGCGGCGCCGGCGATGACGAGGCTGCGCCGCGAGATCCCACCCTTACCGCCCATTCGGAAAGCCTTTCGTACGGGCCTCGACAAGGCTCGCGAAACTCTGGTTGCCGAAACACTGGTCGCCGCCCGGGGGCCACCAATAATACGGCAGTTGAGGGAACGACGGCTTGGGCTCGAAGGTGTGTGTCTGCCAGCAGGTCCATGGTGCATACTCCTGGAAAAATTGCTGGCAGGAATACGCCACAGCATTGCTCAGTTCTGTCAAGGGGGTCCGCATCGAAAATCCGGCTGTCCGTCGTGCATGCACTGCTGTCACTCGGAATTGCGACTTAGTTACGGCTTGCGGCCTTCGACATAGACGCTTTCGGCTTCGCGCTCGCGCAGGTTGAGATCGCCGGGATCGGCGATGGATGTCCTGCCCGCCTCCAGAACCTTCATGTCGGCGAAGCCAGCTTCCGACATCAAACGGCTGAGCGACGCACCGTCATACATCCAGTGATGCTCGCGCCCGCCGAAAATGAAGTAATGCACTCTCGCCGCGAGGCCGCGCGGCTTGTCGAGCTCGAGAACGCAGGACGAGAGAAACGTGTCGGCGCTTCCGCCGGCAACATAGGTCCGCGCCAGAGGCAGCAGGTCGGGGACGGCGATCCTCAGTATTCCGCCGGCTGCCAACGCGCGATGGCATTCCTTGATGAAGCGCCGGGCCTCGATGCGGTCGAGATGCTCGAGCATATGCGACGAATAGATCACCGACACCGAGCCGTCGCCATAAGGGATACGCTTCACCGCATCCGCATACTTGATGTCGTTGCGGCGACAATAGTCGATGTAGGAAAGATTACCGGCGTTGAGCAGGCCCAGGACCTTCAAGGCGCCTGTCGCCAGCCGCGACTGCCCGATCAGGATCGCCGGGGAATTGTCGTAGTTGTGCCATCCTGGCGTCGGCGACTGGCCGCAGCCGATATTGACGCGAATTGCCATCCTGACGGTCCACCCAACACAACCCTGATCCCCAAGACAAAGTCTAGATTATCGTCTGCGTTGCGACAACTGATGGCGTCGTCTAAGAAGGCCGGCATCATGTCAATGGCAGGCCTACAGCGCAGCGCGGCCACGCTTCGGCGCTTTCTCCCCGCCGCGATCTGGCGCCCCCTGGGAGCGCTCGCCAACGGGATCGTCACGCCGATCCGCTTCAGTCTCGCGACGGGCCACTGGAAAAGCAGCATCGCCATGTCGGCCCGCGCCGCCGACGGCACCCCGTTGCCCTGGTACACCTATCCCGCCATCGATTTTCTGGCGCAGCGCGATTTCAAGAACTGCAATGTCCTCGAATTCGGCGGCGGCCAATCCACCCTTTGGTGGTCCGCCAAAGCACGCTCGGTGCTGACCATCGAACGAGATGCCGCCTGGTTTGCGCGACTTCGATCCCAGGTCGGGCCGAATGTCTCCCTGCACCACATTCCCGTCGATCGGGTAACGCGAACGATCCAGCCGGTCATCGATCTCATCGCCGCCAATCCGACCCGTAAATTCGATATCATCGTCGTCGACGGGCATCTGCGACAAGAAGTGGCGGCCCTGGCGTTCGACTATCTCGCGCCGCTGGGCGCGATAATCCTCGATAATGCCGAGGGCTACGGGTTTTACGCCGAGCTGCAGAAACGTCCGTGTCGCCGGATCGACTTCTTCGGCTTTGCGCCCGGCGTGCCCCGCCGGCATTGCACGTCCGTCGTGTTCGTTGAAGATTGCTTCCTCCTTGGTCCGGACATTCCCATTCCCGTGATCGAAGGCACCAGGTAGCGATGGCAGTTGTCTCGTCGCGTGAGGCATCATGCGTCGCTTTGTCGAGTGAGTAGGGTTAATAGCGTGAGTAGGCGACCATCGTGATGAAGCCAATCGAGGCATTAGCCGCGCCGTTGATCGCTTTGGTCGTTTACGCGCTGCTCCATGTGGCCGGCATCGGCATGGTGGTCGATGGCTGGGCCGCATGGGAAGGCGCCGCCTCTCTGGCCACGGGACACGGCTATACCTATCTGTCCGGCGAGCCGGTGCGGGCGTGGGCCCCGCTCTATTCGCTTTATCTGGCGGCATGGATTTTCTTCACCGGTCCCGTGGGTTGGAGCCTGATCGCGGCCAACGCCGTGCTGATCTCGGCACAGGCCTTCTGTTGGTACCAGTTGACGCGCATGACGTGCGCCGATTCTGGACTCAAGCTGGAGCCTCCGACATCGATCGCCCTGTCCGTGTTCCTTGCCCTGTACCTCAACAGCATCCAATGGCAGGTCTTCGGCCACAACCTGGTCTACGTCCTGCTGCCGCTGTTTCTCGCCGCCATTTGGAAGTGCGTTGCGCCGAACAAGCCGCCGAGCACGTGGGGTCCTCTGGCTTTGGCGATCGGCCTCGGCGCTGCGCTGATGGCGACCCATAATTCCAGCGTGGCCTTCGTCGGCGCCGCAGCCCTGATGATCGCCTTCCGCCAATCCAGTCTGAGGACGGGCGCCTTTCAGGCCCTGCTCCTGGTGGCAATACCCTCAGCGGTCTGGAAGCTCGTGCGCGACGCGCTCGGTCAGGCCGGAAGCCATCCGATCGGCCTGGGAAACGGGAGGTATACCTTCCTGCAGTATGTCGAGCAGCTGATTCAGGGGTCCGGGGAACTGCTCGCCCCGGATCGGTACTTTGCGCCCTTTGTCGTCGTCATTTTCTTTGCCACGGTGACGGGCCTGTTGCTCGGCCAGAAAAAAGCGTCAGCGCTCCGCTTTGGAACGGGATTCGTCGCGGCGTCGCTGGCGATCCTGCTGGTCATGTTCAATCTCACCTGGGTGGTCAACGAATTGAACGGCAGGTTCCTGCTCTACATTCCTCTCCTCATGCTGCTTCCGCTTTTCGTGCTCGCGCGCGACATCGCGCCCAAGTCAGCCATGGCAGTTGCTGTCCTGGTCGCCATTCCGCAGGTTTACTGGGTGACCAACTGGGGGACGCGTCAGATCAGGGAAACCCTCGCGCAACAGGGCTTTCCCGACAGCTTCGTGATGCCCAACGTGTATCTCTCCCGGTCCTATCTGGCGGGGCCGCCGGTCAGGACAGAGCACGGCATATTGATCTCGCCTTTTGCGTTCAACGATCCTGCCGGCAAACGGACCTCCGACCAGGAGCCGGAGCATTGACCGTGATGCCGGGACTGCTAGGCGCCTGAGCCGGTCGCCAGGAAGCGCCGGCCTACGCCGCGCAGCACGAGGCACGTCAATCGACCGCTGACGAAGGCCCCCGTGTCTATGTCGATGCGGTGCCCCAGATCCTGGGGTGCATCGCAGATCGTGTGGCCATGCACGACGACCTTGCCGGGCAATGCGCCGGGCGCCCGCAGGAATTCCTCGCGTATCCACAACAGATCCCGTCGATCCTGTTGCTCCAGCGAGCGGCCCGGCCGGACTCCGGCGTGCACGAACACGTAGTCGCCCTCGACATGGCTGAGCACGCAGCCGCGCAGGAAGTCGATATGACGCGGTGGCACCGCCGCGCGCAAAGCCTCTCTCAATTCGGTTGCGGATTGGGCGTCGGTCGGCAACTTGCGAAGCGCGATGCCGTAGGAGATCAACGTTTCCAAACCGCCATATGTCAGCCAGCCTACACCATCGGCCTGCCCGTCGAGGAATTCGAGCATGGCCTCCTCGTGGTTGCCCATGAGGAAAGTGGCTGTGAATTCCGGCCAGGCGAGTTCGAGCAGGGCATCGATGACTCCGCGGCTTTGAGTGCCGCGATCGATATAATCGCCCAGGAAGACGAGCTCACGGTGCTGGTCGGCCGGATGTCGCCTGGCGTCGGCGGCCACCTGCGCCAGCAAGTCGGTCAGCAGGTCCAATCGGCCATGAATGTCGCCGACGGCATAGATTGCCCGCCCGTTGGCCACACAAGCCGACGGCGCCGCAGACCTCCACCGGGAGAACAGTCGTTCAAACATGACAACCGACGCGCGCCCGAAACGGTCGCGACGAGCTGCGCGCCGCGCCGTTCGGGTGGATCTGAAATCCGCCTATCGTGACAAAAACGGGCCGCCTGCGCACCCGATCGGTCATGCAACCTTGACGGGCTTGTTGGACTTCTTGTTGTAGTAGTCGTCGTGATAGCGGGAGTAGTAGTAGCCGTAATCGCCGTAACCGTACCGGACGTGCTTGGCCAGGTCGACCTTGTTGACCACGACTCCGATCCGGTCCGTAACGCTTCTCAACAGGCTGAGCGCGTTGAGAACGACTTCGCGCGGCGTCTTCGCCCAGTAGACGAGGAAGATCGTATAGTCCGCCAACCGGCAGACGATGCGCGCATCCGAGAACGCCATGACGGGCGGGCAATCCAGGATCACCAGATCGTAGCGTTCCATGAAGAGCGTGAGCGCGTTCTTCATGGCTTCCGATTCGAGCACATCGGGCGCGTTGGGCGTGTCCGGGCGGGCGCAAATATAGTGGACGCCGGAAGCCGTATCGACGTGGAGGCATTCCTCCAGGGTTTTCGTTCCCAGGAGGAACTCGTCGATGGTGCCGCCACGCTTGTCCTTGACGCCGAACGTTTCGGCTAGACGCGCCAGGCGGAGGTCGAGATCGACGATCAAGACGCGCCGCGAGGCGTTCATCTTGGTGAGCAGCGCCCCCAACGCGCAGGAGAACGTCGTCTTGCCTTCGCCGGGAGCGGCCGACGTGATGGCAATGGTGCGCGGCGTGTGATCGAGCGTGCCCAAAGTGATGGCGGTGTAGACGCCGCGCAGCGCCTCGCTGGCCGATGATGTCGTCCGGCCGACGACCTGGGCCAGCATGGAAGCACGCGCTGCGCGTATCCCCTTGAGCATCGGCACCATACCCAGCACGGCGAGACCCGTGGCCTTCTCGATCTGCGATGCCGCCCGGAAGCCGCGGTCAAGCTTCTCGATCGTGACCGCTCCCACCATGCCGAGCATGCAGCCGATGGCGAAGGCGATCATCAGGGCAGACTGATACTGCGGGTAGGACGGCGACAAAGAAGGCCGGGCATAGGCCAGGACGCGTGCATCCGGTCGCTGGATGTCCTGCTGCTCGCGCAGCTCCTTGAAGCGATTGAGAAAACTTTCATAGACGGCGCGGCTCGACTGGGCCTCACGCTCCAACTGCTTCAGCTCCGCCTCATACTGGCTGGCCTCGCCCGACACGGACGATGCCTTATCGACCTGAACCTTGAGCTGTTCTTCTTCCGACTTCGCCGCGTCCAGCTCGGCCTGAATGGCAACGGCGATGCTGCG
>DATHNU010000346.1:0-2363 GCA_035485695.1 Reyranella sp.
CCAGCCGACGCAGCGAAAGACAATAGAAGCGCCGTTTAAGCAGAAGCGCCGTTTAAGCGACTTTCCCGATTTGCTGCACTGCGGTCGCCCAAAACTTGATCACCCGTTCGGGGCCGCGATCAAAATTTGAGCGCGAGACGCCGGAGATCACGGTTTGAATGCTTGACAAGTGGAGCGCGTCCTACCGATTCTCCCTACAACCACAGGATGCCGGGGGGCGCTTCGCCATGGAATCCCTTGATGCGTTGCTGTTGATGCGGATGGTCGAGCGGCTTCTCGGCCTGCTCGCCGGCGGGCTCTGCATCGTGCTGGGCTATCGGCTGTTCGTGAAACTTCCCGAGAAGACCGATTCCAGCGGCAAGGTGGTGCTGCCGGGCGGTGTCAGCATCTGGCTGTCGCGCGTCGGCCCCGGAATCTTCTTCGCGCTGTTCGGGGCGGCCATCGTCGCCTACTCCTTCACCAGCACCGTCAAGGTGACCAACGAGCAGAACAGCCCGTCCCCTCGAGTGTCCACGGGCACGACCGCCGAGACGCCCGCCGCGAGCCGCCAGGAAATCGCCGCCATGTCGGATCGCCCGACGGAGCAGGCCAGGCGCGAGGCGCGGCAGCGGCAGCTCATGGTGCTGCGCGGCACGCTGGTCGATCTCAACGCCACGATCGATCGTCTCGGCCGCGATGCCGCCTCGCCGGAGCGCGATCGCCTGGTCGTTGGCCTGCAGATGGCCAAGATGCTCCTGCTGCGCGGCGCCTGGGATGCCGCGTGGGGCGACCCTGTCCGCTTCCAGTCATGGATCAACAGCGGCGCCGTCCCGCCCGCGCCGGCCGGGATGGACGAGCCCGCAGGTCTCTACCTCGCTGGCCAAACGCGATGAGGAGGGCCCGAACATGCGAGCCATTCTTGCCTTGCTGTTACTCCTGGCAGGATCCGCGGCCCGGGCCCAGTGCCCGCCGGCGTACGACTGGAGCGGCTTCTATCCGCCGGCGATCCTCGATCGGGTCGCGCGGCTGACGGCGCCGGACCTGCAATCGAATTTCGACCAGTTCATGCTGCCGCGGCTCACCGACCAGCAGCGTCGCGCGCTGGCAGGCGTCAGCCTCGACTTCAGCCAGCGGGAATATCCCGAGCATCCCCTCAACTTCTATGCGGCGCGCGGCGGCAAGATCGTCCTGCCGCTTTCGTCGGTCCGCCTGGTGACCGACCTCACGCTCGCAGTCGCCTGGCTGAACCGCCACCGGCTGCCGGAAAAGAAGGTCTTCGACTATGCCGCCATGCTGGCCTATCGCGGGCCCGCGCCCGACGGCGTACGCGCCTTGCCGCTGGTGGCCCTTGGCGTGCCCGAGAATGCCGCCAGCGAGGCGGATGTCGGCGATCTGTTCCAGAAGGTGCTCGTCGACACCATGGTGTTCATCATGGCGCACGAGATGGGCCATCTCTTCCACAACCATCAAGCCAATGTAAGCGCGGCCCAATCGCGCCTGCAGGAGAGCGAGGCGGATGCCTTCGCCGTCGAGTTGATGGGCCGCATGGGCGTGCCTCCCATCGGCATCAGTTACTACTTCACGATGGCTACGCCCTTCGAATGCCCGGCCCGCAGCACCCATCCGCTGACCGGCGAGCGGGTCAATCGCCTGGCCGCCACATTGCGCGACAATGCAGCACTGTTCGTGCGGGACAAGCCCTCGCCCCAGCACGAACGGCAGCTCATCGACGCCATCGCCCAGGAGCTCGAAGTGTTGGCGAGGCTGCTCGACGATCCGGACATACGGGAGTCCACACGCCTGATCGGCCAATCGTCCAAGGTCGCCGACTTTTCCGGCGTAAGCGCTTCGGCCGCCGTGCCGCGTGCGCCCGATCCGGGAATCACGCGTCAGGCCTTCGACGGCAATTACATCGGTCAATGGATTGACGCCAAGGGCACCGCACTCGACTTCCGCATGACCCTGCGGCGCACGGGATCGACAGTGCGCGGCAACTACGAGTTCGGCATGGGAACCGCCGAGCTCGAGGGCAATGTCGAGGGCGACCAGCTCGACTATGCCTGGCGCTGGGGCAAAGACTATTTCGGCCGCGGCAGGCTCACGAGCCTCGCCGATGGAGGCCTGCAGGGCACCTGGGGCTATACCAAGCGCTTCGATGGCGGTGGCACGCTGAGCGCCACACCGCGATAGGGACAGCCCTACTCCGCTGGGCGACGATCAAATCTTGCGGGCAAGGCTCCGATAGCGCAGCCGCTCGGCGTGGCCGAGATAGAGGCCGGAGCAGACGATCACGCCCGCGCCGACCCAGGTCCAGAAGTCGGGGATGCTGTCGAAGACGAGATAGCCCAGGATCGCCGCGCCGATGAGCTGCGCGTAGTTGAAGG
>DATHNU010000347.1:0-5789 GCA_035485695.1 Reyranella sp.
GTTATGCGCTCGGTGTACTCTTCAAGCCTTTCTTTCAGCTTCGGCGTAGCAACGATATCTCCCCGACGACAAACAACAGGGGCTTTTCGAATCTCGACCAATCCAAGAACGGCAAACTGGTTCAGCAAGTGTCTCACGGACGTTGGGCTGAAACTCGTTGAAACAAGCAGATGACTGAAGGGCTTCGGCTGATCTCTATTTCTTATCAGCCAAGCGAGTATCTGTTGACCGAGCGGCGAGTGGATGTTGGGCAAGTATCGTCGCTGCCAGTCGGAGAGACATCTGAGGTCGCGTTCGAGCGTCGGGTTCTGTCCAACGCAGGCATCGAGCATGTGGCGCCCCAATGAACTGGCGAGCGGCGGATAGCACCGGAATACCGGCCGACTATCGAATTTATTCCAGTCCTGAAGGCACGGAATAACGCCTGGCACCCGGCGGTAATCCCTTTCAGCGATTACATCCTGCGAGCCAACCTCATGTCTCTGAAGACCAAGCAGATTGGTTGGGCGACCTGGCCGGCCCTCGTTCTGATTCTCGCCACGAGCGTGGTCAACTCCGGCACCATCCACGCCGAGAGCATCGTACCGGCTCTGCACGCGACCATGCGCACAATGCGCGCTTCGCTGGCACAGATCGGGGATTTCGCCAAAGGAGACGGCGAGCAAACAGCCGCGATCGACGCGGCAATAAAGGCCGTCACACTTGCCAAGTCGATTCCGGCGATCTTCCCCCCGGGAAGCGAGTTGACGGAGCTGCCTAGCAAGAGTGGCGCGGCGCCTGCGACCTGGGACGACGTCGATCGCTTTCTCGACGCACAGAAGCATCTCGTCATCGAAACCAGCAAGCTGCTGGCGGCGGTCAACGGCGGCAATAAGGAAGTGATTGGTCAACAGCTAGAGACTACGCGCAAGGCCTGCTCGGCTTGCCACGAGCAATTTCGCGACTGACTGGCCCCCGCGGCATTCGAGCTCTCGGTTCGGGAATTTTCAATTCAACATGGGAGAGTAAGATGAAAGCTTTGACAACGACGGCTTTTCTTGTGGCGTTTGCATCGCTTGCGTTGCCGTTTGCCGCGTTCGGCCAATCAGCCGATGCCAAGTACTGCTCGGCGTTGATTGAGAAGGTTCGAAAGGAACTTGGCGGTACGCAGGCCAGCGGCGAGGTGCCGGTGGCGATCTCAAAGTGCGACGCCGGCGATACGGCGACCGGCATTCCAATTCTTGAGAAAACCCTGAAGGGCGCAAAGGTCACTCTGCCGCCGCGCGCCTAGTGATCGTGCTTCAGAATCTCCAGCGCGCCCAAGGTGCGTTCCGATAGGCCGGGGCCAACCCCAGCCTATCGGATGGAGAAAGTCCCAAGAACCGCTGGCCTGACGAATGAATTATGCAGACGCCGCGCGGGTCCCGAGCCCGACGCTCGCAGCGACCAGCTTGAGGACGATCAGACCACCCAGGCCGAGCGCATTGACTTGCAGAATGTAGCCGACGGTGGCCCACGAAAACGCCATGTCGCTGCTCGCAAGCCCGAAGGAGGCCGCGTAGAGCGCCAGTTCGTAGACGGCGAACGACGACAGGAAGGCAAGCCCCGTCGAGACGAACGGGCCGCTGCGCTCAAATCGCTCGCCGATGGCGCGGGCGACCGCAAGCGCGAGCAGGGTGGCGATACCGATCGCGACGCCCCAGGCGTAGCTGTCGAAGGTGCGCGGGTAGTCGAGGATGGCGTAGCCCACCGCCTGATTGGCGAGCCAGACCGCCGCTGTAACGATCAAGGCATCGCGTCGGCTCATGGTCAGTGCCGCCAGCGTCACCAGCGCGACGAAAGGCATGGCGCAGGCGAAGACCAGGCTGAAGCCGATGCTCGCGCTGCCCAGCAGGCCGATCCAGGCCCATCGCCGGACGACGTCCGCCGGCGCTGATGGTTGAGCCGCTGGGATCTGGCTGGTGCTCGGCATGGCGGTAACGCCCCTGTGGTCCGATCGGAAATCCAGTCTACCATGGCCGGCCATGAAATGCGTACCGCTCACAGAAGACCCATCCGAAGTCGCGCGCCGACATCTCGGCGACGCCGGCCATGGCTGGAGCATCGGTACCTGGGGCGCGATCGGTGAATTCCAATATGACGCCGACGAGCCGGGGCTGGTTCTTGATCTCGCCACATTGTCGGTCACGAGCCCGCGTGGCGCGCTTCATATCGGCGATCTCGGCGATGCCAGACTCTTCGCCTTGGTCGACGAGGCCGGCCGCACCCGCGAAATTGCCTTCTGCTCGCCGCGTCCCGCAGGCCGGCGCACGACGATCCACCAGCTCGATGAGACGACGTTCGATCTCGGCATCGGCGCGCCGCATGTCGACATGATGGTGCGCTTGCGCCGCGATGACGCCGCCACCCGCGCGGCGTTGCGGCAGGGGATGGGGCGGCCGTTGCTTGCGCCCGGCAATCCGGCCGGCCCCGCCATCGGCCGGTCGAGCCCGACCCGCATCTTCGCCTCGGCGCTGGCGCGGCTCGAGGTCCACCAGCCGATTCCGCCGCCCGGCGGCCGCTCGCCCGAGGGCCCGCACAGCCATTTGCTGCCGCAATACCTGGCGGAAGGGCGGGTGCATGCGCCGGGATCGCCACTGCCGGCTGGTTTATACTGCGGTCTCAGCCTATATCCCCGGACACGCCTCTAGGCGCTGCCCAGGAGACCGCCATGGACGACAAGACCCGCACCGAACTCGAAGCCGCCGCCTTTCGCCGGCTGGTCGCGCATCTGCAGGAACGCACGGATGTGCAGAACATCGACCTGATGAACCTGGCCGGTTTCTGCCGCAATTGCCTGTCGCGCTGGTATCGCGAGGAAGCCGGTACGCGCGGTATCGAGATCGCCGATCCGAAAGCCCGCGAGATCGTCTACGGCATGCCGTACGACGAGTGGAAGGCCAAGCACCAGAAGGAGGCCTCGGGCGACCAGAAGAAGGCCTACGACAAAGGCCAGCACAAACATTAGCCGACGCGCCACGTCGTCATGACTCATCGGCCCTCTCCGCCCACGCAGTGGGGGGAGAGGGAGGGGACCCGCGCATAGCGCGGGGAGGGTGAGGTGGGTCTCGACCTCATTACCGGCCGCCGTCTTTGGAGCGCACACCACCTCACCTACCCGTTGCTTCGCAACGGGTCCCTTCCTCTCCCCCGCTGCGCGGCGGAGAGGACGCTTGAGGGCGTGCGAAGCCCCAATCCCGTCCCCGTTATCCCCGTCATTCATTGCACGAGCGTCATTGAGCCGACACCGTCCGCTCTCCTATGGTCCGCCCGACTGGATCAAGGAGTTTTAGGACATGCCGGACGGAAGCGCCGTTTCCAAGAAGACCAAGGCCGGGCCGATTTCGGCCGACCGCCTGAAGAGCTTCGTCGAGCGCATCGAAAAGCTCGAGGAGGAGCGCAAGGCGATCGGCGGCGACATCCGCGACGTCTACAGCGAGGCCAAGGGCGTGGGCTACGACGTGAAGACCATGCGCAAGATCGTCTCGCTGCGTTCCATGGATGCAGCCGACCGCGCCGAGCAGGAGACCTTGCTCGACACCTACAAGCACGCGCTGGGCATCGTCTGAAATTAAAGTGATTTCACGCGCGCGCCGCAGGCGTTAGGCTTGCCTCAAGGCCAAAGCCCCCTTCAAGCGGGCAGGCCAGGAGGAAAGCCATGCGAAACACCGTCATCACGGGCGTTTGCCTTGCGTTAAGTCTCGTCTCTGCGCCGGTCTGGGCGCAGCTCGCCGTGTCGTCCAACGATCACAAGATGACGCAGGAGAACGGCGTCACCAAGAACGTGGTCAATCCGCAGCCCGATTCGATCACCATCATCGATCTCGGCAGCCTGCCGGTGAAAGTCGTCGGCACGGTCGACAACGTGCCGGGCAGCGTCGTCGGCCCGCCGCTCTCGGTCGCCATCACGCCGGACGAATCGCTGGCGCTGGTGGCGTCGTCGAGCAAGTTCGATCCGGCCGATCCGACCAAGCTGGTGCCCGACGACCGCGTCACGGTGATCGATCTCAAGGACAAGAAGATCCTCGACACGATCAAGACGGGCGCCGGCGCCGCCGGCATCTCGATCACCAAGGACGGCAAGTATGCCTATGTCGCCAATCGCATGGCGGGCTCGATCTCCATCCTGGGGATCGACGGCAAGAAGGTGACCCTGCTGAAGACGCTGCCGCTGGCCACGGCGGAGGCGCTGGTGAGCCACATCGCGCTCACGCCCGACGGCAAGATGGGCGTGGTCACGCGCAACGGCGACGGCAAGGTGGCACTGGTCAAGCTGGGCGGCGATACGCTGGCCGAAGTGGCCACGCTCGACGTGGCGCCGCGGCCCTACGCGGCGGCCGTGACGCCTGACGGCAAGACGGCCGTCGTGGGCAGTCTCGGCGATCCCAAGGGCAACGGGGTGATCACCGTCATCGACCTCTCCAGCACGCCGCCCGGCAAGATCGTCGGCACGGCCGACGTCGGCCATGAATCGCTGGAAGGCATGATGATGTCGGCCGACGGCAAGTGGGTCGCCGGCGTGGCGCATGCCGGCTCGACGCGTCCCAAGGACGCGCCGCAATTCAAGCCCAACGGCATGGTCGTGCTCTACAAGCTCGATGGCGGCAAGCTCACCAAGGTGAGCGAGGCGCCGATCGGCGTGTGGTCGCAGGGCGCCGCCTTCTCCAAGGACGGCAAGACCCTGGTGGTCGGCAACATGATCCAGAAGAACATGCAGGTGTTCAAGAACGACGACGGCAAGCTCACCGACACCGGCCAGACGATCCCGACCGGCGGCGGTGCCGCGGCAGTGCGCGCCTCGACCGGCCCGTGAGAAGTCGGCGTTTTATCCTCGCCTCGCTCGCCCCGCTCTCCGCTCTCGCGGCTGGCGCGGCGGGCGGGACGCGCGTGTGGGCACAGACATCCTCGTCGGAAAAGCTCGTCGTGCCCTTTCCGCCGGGTGGTGGCACCGATTCGCTAGCGCGCGCCATCCAGGAGCCGATGCAGAAGGCGCTCGGCCAGACGGTGATCATCGACAACAAGGGCGGAGCGGGCGGCAATCTGGCGCACGACTACGTGGCCAAGCAGCCGCCCGACGGGAACACGGTGCTGATCAGCAGCAACAACCAGATGCTGTATCCGTTCCTGGTCGCCCATCTCGGCTACGACCCGGCCGCCTTCGTGTCGATCGGCTTCATCGCCAAGCAGGAATCGGTGTTCGTCGGCAGCGCCGATGCGCCGTGGGCCGACCTGGCGGCCATCACCGAAGCGGCGCGGGCCGCGCCAGGCGACGTGCAGTACGGCACTGCGGGCGTCAGCACGCCGATGCATCTGTCGACCGAGCGCTACGCCATTTTGAACAAGATCAAGCTGACGCACGTGCCGTTTCGCGGCACCGGTCCCCTGGTCACCGACCTTCTGGGCGGCCACATCAAGCTCGGCATGTCGAGCCTGACCAGCGTTGCGCAGTATCTCGCCAATGGCAGGCTCAAGGCCTACGGCATGGCGGCGCCCGAGCGCGCCCAGTCGGAGCCGGCGATCAAGACCTTCAAGGAGCAGGGCGCGGGCGAGGTCGACGGCACCATCGTCTACACGCTGATCGCGCCGCCCGGCACGCCGGCGGCGGCGGTGGCCAAGCTCAACGAGGCGCTGAACGCCGCAGTGGCGACTGCGGAGATGCGCGAGGAATTGCGCAAGCGCGGCTTCGTCGCCATGGGCGGCACGCCGCAGGACCTCGCGAGATGGACGGCCGAGCAGGCGCCGATCTGGGGGCCGGTGCTGCAGGCCGCCGG
>DATHNU010000348.1:0-2378 GCA_035485695.1 Reyranella sp.
GTGGCCGATCTGCGCGAGGCCTGGATGAAGGGCGGGACCATGACGATCAAGAAGATCTATCCCGACCCAAAGACCGGCCTGTACGACTATCGAGGCACCAAGGGCAACAAGATCGACTGGGAAATGGTGCCGATGGGCGAGCTGTTCGTCGAGGAAGGCTCGCTGCCCGGCGACAGCCCGCTCACGCTGACCGGCGCTGACGGAACCATCTGGCATCCTGAGGGCCGCTGGGCGGCGACGGTCGTCCGCCTGTGCGGCGGCATCTGCATCCTCGACCCGGAGAAGAACTTCGATCCGGCCGCCTTCCTGCAATTCAACAAGGACTCGCAGGACCAGTATCCCGTCGAGCAGATCGACAAGGACACCTGGAAGGTCGTGTTCGACAAGATCCATTCGCCGGGACACGAGATCGGCTTTTCGCCCGACGGCAGGTTCCTCGTGATGATGAACAACCTCCGGGAAAACAACGCCTCGGTCTTCAGCTGCACCGATCCCGACCCGACCAAGTGGCGCAAGGTGGCCCATGTCGAGGATCCGCTATGGCGCGGCAAGTATCCCAACCCGTTCCACATGGTGTTCTCGCTCGACAGCTCGAAGCTCTATCTGTCGATCCTGCATCCCTCGCCCGCCTTCAGCGGCATCATGGTGGTCGATACCAAGACCTGGACCATCATCAAGGAGATCCAGGGCATCGGCCCCGACCTGCAGACGCCGGCGCTGACCTACGACGGCAAGTACGTCCTGACGCCGTTCTCGGGCTTCCAGCGCCAGTCGAGCGGCATCGCGGTCATCGATACCGCGACCGATACCCTGATCGGCATCCTGCCGAGCAACGGCGGGCACCATGACTGCGTGATCATCCCGACCCAACTGGAGCACATGAAGCACACGCGCTCATGTACTCTGTGATGGGCACGCTCTGATCGCGCCGGCACTTCATGGCTGGTGAGATCCGGGGGGTGCGCTGGCTGCTGATCAGCCTCGCCCTCCAGAATCTCGGACGTCGCAAGGCCCGCAGCCTGCTGCTGATCGCTTCCGTCGCGATCGGCAGCGCCGTCGTCTTTACCGGCGCCACCTTGATGCAGAGCATCGACCGCAGCATGTCGGTCGGCTTCACCCGCCTGGGCGCCGACATGATGGTGGTGCCCGAGGGCGCGCTCACCAACATCACGGCCGCGCTGCTGGTGGTCGAGCCAACCGAACTCGTGCTCGACGCCGATGCGCTGGCCAAGGCGAACCTCGCCAGCGTCGGCCGGTACGCCGCCCAGAAGATCGTGAGGGTCGAGCATTCGGGCATCGGTAGCCACCACGATTCGGTCGACCTGATCGGTTTCGATCCGGCGCGCGACTTCACCATCCAGCCGTGGCTCGCGGAGCGGATCAATCGCGGCCTGCAGCCCGGCGACGTGATCCTGGGCGCCGAGCGCGATGCGCCGCTGGGCTCGCAGCTCCTGATTTTCGGCAAGCCGCACACCGTCTATGGCCGGCTCGGCCGCACCGGCGTCGGCACCCACGAGCGCGGGATCTTCATGTCGTTCGCGACGATCGAGGCGCTGGCCGGCGTGATCCATGGCGAGGATGGAAAGCCGTCCGCCGTGCTCGCGCCGGGCAAGGTGACGGGCTTCCTCGTCGAGCTGGCGCCGGGCGCCACGGCGCTGCAGGCGCGCTTCGCCCTCCTGTCGGCGCTCAGCGGCGCCAAGGTGGTGGCCGGCGACACGACGATGAGCGGCATTCGCCAGGGCTTGGCTGCGCTGCTCGACGGCATCCTCGCCCTGATGGCACTGATGTTCGTCAGCACCGCCCTGATGGTGAGCGTGCTGTTCTCCGCGATCGTCACCGAACGCAGGCGCGAGCTCGGCCTCCTGAAGGCGATCGGCGCGCGCCGCGGCCAGGTGATCGGCATGATGCTGATCGAGGCGGTGCTGGCGACCGGCATCGGCGGCCTCCTGGGCGTCGTGCTGGGCGTGCTGATGCTGCGTCTCTTCGAGCGCTCGCTGGTCTATTACCTCGAGCGGCTGGGCGTGCCCTTCCTCTGGCTGGACATGCCGCAAACCATCGCCTTCGCGGCCGGCGCCATCGTGCTGGCCTCCGTCATCGGCGCCGTGGGCGTGTTCTATCCGGCCTGGCGGGCCAGCCGGCGCGACGCCTACGACCTCGTGCGCAGTGAGGGCTGAGCCGATGCTGTCGTGCCGCCGCTTGAGGAAGACCTACGCCACCGAACGCGGCGATGTGACGGCAGTCGCCGGCATCGACCTCGACGTCGAGCCGGGCCGGTTCGCGGCCATCATCGGCCGCTCGGGCTCCGGCAAGTCCTCGCTGATGGCGATGCTGGGCGGCCTGAGCCGGCCATCGGACGGCACGGTCACCGTCCAGGGCAC
>DATHNU010000349.1:0-2687 GCA_035485695.1 Reyranella sp.
GCGTTCAAACATAGCGAAGCGTTCTCGTTCCAGATCGCCACCGACGATCAGCACGAGACCGACCGCTACTGGAACGCCATCGTCGGCAATGGCGGCCAAGAGAGTGCGTGTGGCTGGTGCAAGGACAAGTGGGGCATCTCCTGGCAAATCACGCCGCGCGTGCTGACCGAGGCGCTGGCGGCCGGTGGCGATGAAGCAAAGCGCGCGTTTGATGCGATGATGGGCATGAAGAAGATCGACGTCGCCGCGATCAAGGCGGCGCGGCGCGGCTGACGTTCGATCCATCAAGGATGTTGCGGATGGGGTTGGGATTGCCGTCAGGGTGGGGTGCCGACCGCAGCGGCGGCGAGAAACCCAGCGACCGGCACCATTTCAGTTGAATGCAGCAATGGGCAGTCGGCCTTGTGGCCGACCACCCAGCTAGGTCAACAAATCAGGGGCGCGACGGAAGTGTTACTTTGCCTTCCTTCAAGAATTTTTCGAGTACCGGAATGCCGACCGCGGTGTTGCCGGCCTTGCATTTGGCCATCGCGTCAGCGGCAACGCAGCTGCCGTAGCTCAGCCGGTTGGTGATCGTCTGACTCTCGGGTGGAACAGGAATATGGAACACACATATAGGCTGATGCAGTTTACCTAGAGACAACCCCTATCTCTGAGCTAGTCTCCCCTGCCAGCGGAGGCCCCTACCGGGATGGCCCAGCAGAGGAAGGGGTTAGCCCGTGGGTTAGCCGGGACCGCTGTGAGTTCCGGGGAAGGCCCCAAATCATTGGAGTAATCGACCCTCATGACGACGTTCGACGAACGCGAAAAGGCCTTTGAAAACAAGTTCGAGCACGACATGGAACTGCAGTTCAAGGCGCGCGCCCGCAGCAACAAGCTTCTGGGCCTCTGGGCGGCAGGCCTGATGGGCAAGTCGGGCGAGGCGGCCGAAGCCTATGGCCGCGACATCGTCATGGCCGACTTCGAGAAGTCCGGCGACCACGACGTGGTCCACACGCTGATGCACGACTTGGCCGCGGCCGGAAAGCCCACCGAGGAGCACACCATCCGCCGCCAGGCCCAGCGGTTCTTCGACGAGGCCAAGCGGCAGGTGATGACCGAGGTCAAGAAGTAGTCATCGGAGCGCGGACCTCCTCAGGTCGGGGGTTACCCCGACCGCGTCCGCCTCTTCGTCTTTGCTGGGAGCGCGCCACTCCGTGGCGCGTCTTTGCTTGAACCAGGAGCACATGAGCGCCACGGAGTGGCGCGCTCCCAGCGATGAGCGGGCCTGGAGGCCCGCG
Organism: Reyranella sp.; assembly: GCA_035485695.1. Lineage (GTDB taxonomy): Bacteria > Pseudomonadota > Alphaproteobacteria > Reyranellales > Reyranellaceae > Reyranella. Next base: position 1,281 of record DATHNU010000349.1, read on the forward strand.
GTCCGGCAAGACAGGCTAGTGTCCCGATTCGGGAGTTCGTGGGACTTGCATTTGGCGCTTGATCCCGCACACTTGGTTTGGCGATGCAGCCTCTCAAATTGATCGGACGAACTTCTGACCCAGGACACTAGCCGAAGACGCGCTTGAAGATCGTGTCGACGTGCTTGGTGTGGTAGCCCATGTCGAACAGCGCCACCAACTCATCGTCGGACAGGAACTGCCGGATTTCCTTGTCGGCGCGGGCCAGCGCCAGGAGCGAGGCGTTGCCGCGCCAGGCTTCCATCGCGTTGCGTTGGACGGCGGCGTAGGATTCCTCGCGGCTCATGCCCTTTTGCGTAAGCGCCAGCAGCACGCGCTGCGAGAAGACGAGCCCGCCCAGAGAATCGAGATTGCCCTTCATCCGCTCGCCATAGATCACGAGCTGCTCGACCACCGATGTCATGCGATTGAGGGCGAAGTCGAGCGTCACGGTCGAATCGGGCGCGATGTAGCGCTCGACCGAGGAGTGCGAGATGTCGCGTTCGTGCCACAGCGTCACGTTCTCCAGCGCCGGCACCACCGCACTGCGCACCACGCGGGCGAGGCCGGTGAGGTTCTCGGTCAGCACCGGGTTGCGCTTGTGCGGCATCGAGGAGCTGCCTTTCTGCCCCGAGGAGAAGAACTCCTCGGCCTCGCGCACTTCGGTGCGCTGCAGATGGCGGATCTCGGTGGCGAGGTTCTCGATCGAGGAAGCGACGACGGCGAGGGCCGCGAAGAAGGCGGCGTGACGGTCGCGCGGAATGACCTGCGTCGAGACCGGCTCGACCGCCAGCCCGAGCTTGCAGGCAACGTGCTCCTCGACCCGGGGATCGACGTTGGCGAAGGTGCCCACAGGGCCCGAGATGGCGCAGGTCGCGATCTCGGCGCGCGCCGCCACCAGGCGGGCGCGGTTGCGGGCGAAGGCGGCGTAGTGGCCGGCCAGCTTGACGCCGAAGGTCGTGGGCTCGGCATGGATGCCGTGGCTGCGACCGACGGTAAGCGTGTCCTTGTGCTCGAGCGCGCGCTTCTTCAGGGCCGCCAGCAGCCGGTCGACGTCGGCGATCAGGATGTCCGACGCTTGGGTGAGCTGGACGGCGAAAGCGGTGTCGAGCACGTCCGACGAGGTCAGGCCCTGGTGCAGGAAGCGCGACTGCGGGCCGATGAATTCTCCCAGCCAGGTCGTGAAGGCGATCACGTCGTGCTTGGTCACGCGCTCGATGGCGTCGATCTTCTCGACACTGGCCGCGGGCTCCGCCTTGAGCGCCGCCATCGCCTTCTTGCCGCCTTCCCAGATCGCCCGGGCGGCGTCCTTGGGAATGATCCCCAACTCGGCCATGGCGTCGCTGGCGTGCGCCTCGATCTCGAACCAGATGCGGAAGCGGTTCTCGG
>DATHNU010000350.1:0-2172 GCA_035485695.1 Reyranella sp.
GAACCGCAATGGCCATCTGGTGGGCCACGTCATCGATGTCGGCGACACGGTCGAGGACCACGACAAGCGCATCACCCAGACCAGCGCCGAACTCTGCTTCCACACCGACTCCTGCGATGTCGTGACCCTGCTTTGCCTCAAAAGGGCGCTGAGCGGCGGCGAGAGCATGATCGTGAGCGGCATCTCCGTGCATGACGCGCTGCTGCGGCGCCGGCCGGACCTGCTCGCCGAGCTCTACAAGCCGATCTACATGGACCGCCGCGGCGAGGTGCCAACCGGCAAGAAGCCGTGGTTCGGCATGCCGCTCTTCTCCTGGCACCGCGGCCTGTTCACCGGCTACTCCCCGGTCCGCCAGTACATCGATTCGCTGGCGCGCTTTGCCGACGCGCCCCGCATGTCGAACGCGCAGCGCGAGGCGCTCGATCTCTATTACGCGATCTGCGAGGAAGACGCGTTCTGCCTCCGCCTGCACTTCGAGCCGGGCGACATCCAGTTCCTGCAGAACCATGTCGTCTTCCACTCGCGCACCGCCTATGTCGACCGGCCGGGGCCGCAGCGGCGCCACCTCATGCGCATCTGGCTGTCGCTGCCCGACGGCCGTCTCCTGCCGCCCGCCATGGCGGAGAAATGGATCAACATCGAGGTGGGCACGCGACGCGGCGGCGTGCCGACCGACAAGCCGCCGGTCATTCCGCTCGATCCGTTCACCCCGGCCTATGCCTGAGCTCGGGGCTGGGCGCGCGACTACAGCCGCGCGTGTTCGTCAGCAACGCAGGAAGATCGCGCCACTGGAGTGGCGCGCCCCCAGCTTAGTGCAGCACCGCACTTAGAAACGTCTCGAGCTCCGGCGTGCGCGGCTGGGCCAGGGTCGCAGCGGCGGGACCTTGCTCCCAGATCCTGCCCTCGTGCATGAACACGACGCGGTTGGCGACCTTGCGGGCGAAGCCGATCTCGTGCGTCACCAGCATCATGGTCATGCCGTCGCGCGCCATCTCCTCCAGCACCTTCAGCACCTCGCCCACCAGCTCGGGATCGAGCGCCGAGGTTATCTCGTCGAACAGCATCACCACCGGCTGCATGGCGAGCGAGCGGGCGATCGCCACCCTCTGCTGCTGGCCGCCCGAGAGCTGGTCGGGATAGGCGTCGATCTTTTCGGCCAGTCCGACCTTGCGCAGCACAGCCTCGGCAAGCTGGCGCGCCTCGGCGGCCGGCACGTGCTTCACCACCTTGGGCGCCAGGGTGATGTTCTTCTCGACGCTGAGGTGCGGGAAGAGGTTGAAGCTCTGGAACACGATGCCGACATGCTGGCGCAGCTTGCGCAGGTCGGTGCCGGGGTCGTTCACAATAGTGCCGTCGAACGAAACGGTGCCGCCCTGGATCGGCTCCAGGCCGTTCACGCAGCGCAGCATGGTGCTCTTGCCCGAGCCTGAGCGGCCGATGATGGCGATGATCTCGCCCTTCTCGACCTTGAGCGACACGCCGTTCAGCACGGTGTGCGTGCCGTAGCGCTTGATCACGTCCTTGAGTTCAACGAGCGACATGGAGCCTCCGCTCGAGCCGGCGGGATACTTGCGTCAGCGGGAAGCAGAGCGCGAAGTAGATGGCGGCCACGATCAGGTAGACGGTGAAGGGACGGAAGGTGGTGGCGGTGGTGAGCTGGCCCTCGCGGGTGAGCTCGATGAAGCCGATGACGGCGGCCAGCGAGGTGTTCTTGATGAGCTGGACCAGGAAGCCGACGGTGGGCGGAATGGCAAGCCGGAGCGCCTGCGGCACGATGATGTAGCGCAGCTGCTGGGTGAGGCCCAAGCCCAGCGAGGCGCCGGCCTCCCACTGGGTGCGCGGGATGGCCTGCAGGCAGCCGCGCCAGATCTCGCCCAGAAAGGCACCGGCATAGATCGAGTACGACGCGGCGGCGGCGATCCACGGCGAGACGGTGAAGCCGAAGATCGACAGGCCGAAGAAGAATACGAACAGCCAGGCGAGCAGGGGCGTGCCCTGCACGACCAGTACGTAGACCGTGCCCAGCCAGCGCAGCGGAGGCCAGCTGGAGACGCGCAGCAGCGCGATCGCCAGGCCGACCAGGCCGCCGCCCACGAAGGCGATGGCCGTCAGCGCCAGGGTCCAGCGCGTGGCCGCGATCAGGTAGAGCACGTCGATGAAGGACAGCTCGCG
>DATHNU010000351.1:0-4391 GCA_035485695.1 Reyranella sp.
ACATCTTCCTCGGCAACGAGCCACAGCGCTTCGGCGTCATCGACTGGACCGAGGGCACGCGCCGCACGCGCGAGCTGCTGGCCAAGGTCGGGTTGAAGGAGTCGCCGGCCACGCTGGTCACGAACCTGGGCGTCGGCAAGCAGCAGCTGGTGGAGATCGCCAAGGCGCTCGCCAAGCGCGTGCGGCTGCTGATCCTCGACGAGCCGACGGCCAGCCTGAACGAGCACGACAGCCAGGCGCTGCTGGATCTGCTGCTCGAGTTCAAGGCGCAGGGCATCGCGTGCATCCTGATCTCGCACAAGCTGAACGAGATCTCGCGCGTGGCCGACTCGATCACGGTGCTGCGCGACGGCGCGTCGGTGACCTCGCTCGATTGCAGGACCGACGTCGTCAGCGAGGACCGGATCATCCGCGCGATGGTCGGCCGCGAGCTGGCCGATCGCTACCCGCCGCGCGCGCGTCTCGCGCCCGACGCGGGCGAGACGGTGTTCGAGGTGCGCGACTGGCACGTGGCGCATCCGGTGCACGCCGAGCGCGACGTGGTCAAGGGCGTGAACCTGAAGGTCAAGCGCGGCGAGATCGTCGGCATCGCGGGCCTGATGGGCGCGGGCCGCACCGAGCTCGCGATGAGCGTGTTCGGACGCGCGTACGGCCAGCGCATCCGTGGCGAGGTGCGGATGCACGGCCGGGTCATCGACGTGTCGACGATCCAGAAGGCCATCGGGCACGGCATCGCCTACGTCACCGAGGACCGCAAGAGCCTCGGGCTGCTGCTGGAGGACGACATCCGCCACAACATCAGCCTGGCCAACCTGAAGGCGGTGTCCACCGGCGGCGTGATCGACGGCGGCATCGAGTTCGCCGCGGCGGCCGACTACCGGCGCCGGTTGAACATCCGCTGCTCCAGCGTGACCCAGGCGACGGTCAACCTGTCGGGCGGCAACCAGCAGAAGGTGGTGCTGGGCAAGTGGCTGTTCTCGAAGCCGGAGCTGCTGATCCTCGACGAGCCCACGCGCGGCATCGACGTTGGCGCCAAGTTCGAGATCTATTCGATCATGGCGGCGCTGGCCGACGAAGGAAAGTGCATCCTGATGATTTCCTCCGAAATGCCTGAACTGTTGGGCATGTGCGACCGGATATACGTCATGAACGAGGGCCGCTTCGTCGGCGAGTTCGCGTCCGCCGACGCGTCGCAGGAGAAGATCATGCGGGCAATCGTCAAGCAGGGCCTGGCATGAACTTCGTGTTGCGCCATCCCCCATTGAAGGCATGCGTGCGCGGCACGCATGCAGCATCATGACCATGATGGAAGAAAAGATGATTCCAGAGATCGTCGAGGCACCGGTGCCGGTGCGCTCGTACGGCGGCTTCCTGAAGAACAACATCCGCGAGTACGGCATGCTGCTGTCGCTCGTGGCGATCATGGCGTTCTTCCAGTACATGACCGACGGCACGCTGCTCAAGCCGCTGAACCTCACCAACCTGATCCTGCAGAACAGCTACATCGTCATCATGGCGCTGGGCATGCTGCTGGTGATCGTGGCCGGCTACATCGACCTGTCGGTGGGCTCGGTGTCCGGCTTCATCGGCGCGCTGGCGGCGGTGCTGATGGTCAACTACAACTGGAACTTCGTGGCCGCGTCGCTGGTGTGCCTGGTGGTCGGTGCGGTGATCGGCGGCGCGCAGGGCTGGTTCGTGGCGTGGCTGAAGATCCCGTCCTTCATCGTCACGCTGGCGGGCATGCTCGTCTTCAAGGGCCTGGCGCTGGCGTTGCTGCAGGGCCAGTCGGTGGGGCCGTTCCCCGAGGACTTCCAACTGCTCAGCTCGGGCTTCATCCCCGACTTCTTCAACGGCGAGACGCTGCGCATCAGCTCGCTCGTGATCGGCGCCGTGGTGGCCATCGCGCTGTTCGCGCTGAAGCTGCGCGAGCGCGCGGGCCACGTCCGGCACGCGATGGAGGAGGAGCCGGGCGCGTTCTTCCTGGCCAAGAACATCGCGTTCGCCGCGGTGATCATCTGGTTCTGCTGGATGCTGGCCTCGTACAAGGGGCTGCCCAACGTGCTGGTCGTGATGTTCGTGCTGATGCTGGCGTACGACTTCGTCACCCGCCGCACCACCATCGGCCGCCGCATCTACGCGCTCGGCGGCAACGCCAAGGCGGCGCGGCTCTCGGGCATCAAGACGGAGCGCCTCGCGTTCCTCACCTTCGTCAACATGGGCGCGCTGGCCGCGCTCGCGGGCCTCGTCTTCGCGGCGCGTCTCAATACCGCAACGCCCAAGGCCGGTCTGGGTTTCGAACTGGACGTGATTGCGGCATGCTTCATCGGCGGCGCCTCGGCTTCGGGTGGCGTCGGCAAGGTTCTCGGCGCTGTCATTGGCGCATTCGTGATGGGTGTGATGAACAACGGCATGTCCATCCTCGGCATCGGCATCGATTACCAACAGGTGATCAAGGGCATCGTCCTGCTGGCTGCCGTTTGCGTCGACGTCTACAACAAGAACAAATAGCAAATAAGCCCCGACATCGATCGGGGCGTCCTGGCCAGCGTGCGTGAACAAGCGCGCGGCCGAATTGGCTGACTGTGAGTGCGCTGTCCGCAGCGCACAGCTTGCGTTGGTTTACGTCCCGCGCAGGGCGAAGCCTTGTCCTGCGCTATTTCAAAGCCCGTTCCAGGAGACCACCACATGAACACGACACATCGCACCACGGCCGTCTTCCGAGCCGCCATCGCCTGCGCCGCAGGCCTTGTCGGCGTCACCTCCGCCCACGCGGTCGACTGGACCGGCTACATGCGCGGAGGCCCCGCGGCCACCGACGTCTCGGGCAAGTCGCGCCAGTGCTACGGCATCGGCGAGCTGAAGTACCGCCTCGGCAACGAGTGCGACTTCTACGGCGAGTTCCAGCTCGCCCAGGCCATGAAGGCCGACGGCGTGGACTTCAACGCCGTGCTCATGACCAACTACTACAGCCCGGCCACCGAGTCCAACGCCAACTTCGGCGTCGAGCAGGCCTACGTCGAGATGAAGGGCGTGGACATCGCCCCGCAGGCGCTGTTCTGGATGGGCAAGCGCCGCGATCGCGACGACGTGCACATCGTCGACACCTTCTTCACCAACATGTCGGGCGTGGGCGCCGGCATCGAGAACATCGACCTGGGCTTCGCCAAGTTCGGCGTGGCCGGCTACAAGGCCGACACCCCCGCCTCGGAAGTCGACGGCGTGCTCAACACGGCCGCCGGCAACAACGGCGTGGGCCGCCTGCACGCCCAGCTCTACGACATCCCGGTCAACCCCGACGGCAAGCTGCGCCTGGTGGCCACCTATTCCAAGGGCGACTCGCAAGGCGGCATCAAGGGCCAGAACGGCTACGGCTTCAACATCGAGCACGTGCAGGACAAGTTCTTCGGCGGCGGCAACCACATCTGGGTGCAGTACGCCGAAGGCTCGACCGACATCAACCAGGGCATCAGCGACAACGGCGCCCACGGCTCGGGCTACAAGGTCTGGCGCATCGTCGAGAGCCCGTCGTGGCAGGTCGGCGCGTTCGGCGGCCAGGCCATCCTGATGTACCAGCACAACAAGGCGCCCGACACGGCCGCGCCGGTGTCGGCGGTGGCGACGTCGCCCTCGTCGAACTACTTCACCGTCGGCGGGCGCGGCTCGTGGGGCCTGACCAAGAACCTGAAGTGGCTGACGGAAATCGGCTACTCCAGCCTGAAGCCGGACGGCGGCGCCTCGGAGAACGTGACCAAGGTCACCATCGGCCCGGCGCTGTCGACCGGCCCGGACTTCTGGAAGCGTCCGGAGCTGCGCCTGTACGTGACCTACGCGGACTACAACAAGGCCGCCGCCGCCGACTTCAACAACAACTACGGCTTCGTGTCCAACAAGACCAACGCCGTGTCCTACGGCGCGCAAGTCGAGATCTGGTTCTGATCGAACCCGCGCTCGCATCGACGGGCGCCGCAAGCTTTGCGGCGCCCGCGTCACGTTAGCGGGGTCCTGTCCCGGAGGCCGGCGCGGCAGCGGTCTTCAGCATCCACTCGTGCGCGGGGTCGTTGCGAAACACCCAGAGCCGATGCGGCCCGGCCATCACGTTCAGGTACCACGACTCGTAGCCATGCGGCACGACCACCGGGTGGTAGCCGCGCGGCACCATGACGAGGTCGTTGTTCTCCACCGCGCAGGCTTCGTCGAGGCTGCGGTCGTCGGTGTAGACACGCTGGAACGCGAAGCCCTGCGCCGGGTTCAAGCGGTGGAAGTAGGTCTCCTCGAGCTGGGTCTCCGCGGGCGGCGCCTCGGTGTCGTGCTTGTGCGGCGGGTAGCTGGACGAATGGCCGGCCGGGGTGCGCACCTCCACCACGAGCAGGTGCGCGGCCGTCGGGTCGTCG
>DATHNU010000352.1:0-2205 GCA_035485695.1 Reyranella sp.
GCCGCCGCCATGGCGCGCAGCAGGCTCTTCTCGGCGGTGAGGTCGAGCACCTCCCAGCGATTGATCAGCGACGGCACCACCAGCACGGCGCGCGTCCCGCGCTTGCGCGCCGCCCGGTGCGTGGCGCCGTAGTCGAGCAACCGCGTATTGCCTTCGCTCCATACGGCCGGCGGATTGTCGAGCGTGCGATGGACGGGGTTCTGGCGATAGGCCAGCACACCGTCGGCCAGCCGGTGCATGCGGCGCGCGATCTCACGCTGAAGGGCTGCCTCGAACTTGCCCGTGCCTGCCTTTGCTTCCAGCGCGGCGATCTCGGGCAGGAGGGCTGCGACCGTGTCAGGCGCCGCCGAGCTTTGATTCGAGCTCGGCGATCCTGGCTTCCAGAGCCTCCACGCGCTTTCGGAGCTCGCCCACGTCATCAGCGCCGTGCCCAGATGAAGCGGCAGCGGACGGGGTCCCAGTCTGTGCTGCATGGTGTGTTCCTTGAGCCGCCTTTATCGCCGATGCAACCTGGGTGTTCGCGGCCGCGAACAAGCGGGCGATCTGTTCGGTCAGCGCCTGGTCGGCGCTCAGGCCGGCGAGCTGACTTTGCCAGAGATCGAGATAACGCCGGGCCAGGCGGTCGAAATCGGCCGAATCGTCGTTTTCGGGGGCCATGCGCGCACTATAGCCCATCGCGGCGGGAACGCTGCTTTCGCACGCGCAAACCGCTCCTTGTCGCACTGCGGTATCGGCGCTAATGTGACCGGACCAAAGTAAACGGACGTTCATGGCGGCCGGGAGCTAGGGAGCGAAGCGTAATGGCCGATCAGGCAGTACCCGAGGGCGGACCGAAACCCGCCCCGGTGGTGATCAAGAAGTACGCGAACCGGCGGCTCTACAACACGGCGACCTCCGCCTACGTGACCCTCGACCATCTGTCGCAGATGGTGAAGGACAAGACCGACTTCGTCGTCTACGACGCCAAGACCGGCGACGAGATCACGCGCTCGGTGCTGACCCAGATCATCGTCGAGGAAGAGAACAAGGGCGGCCAGACGCTGCTGCCGATTCCCTTCCTGCGCCAGCTCATCTCCTTCTACGGCGACAGCCTGCAGGGCGTTGTGCCGCAATATCTCGAAATGTCGATGACGCAGTTCGCGCGCAATCAGGAGCAGATGCGGCGCTACATGCAGAACGCCTTCGGCTTCAACCCGTTCCAGCAGTTCGAATCGATGGGCAAGCAGAACATGGCGATGTTCGAGAACGCCATGCGCATGTTCAACCCGTTCCGGCCAGGCCAGACCGGACAGGCCCCGGGAACAGCGCCCATGACCAACGGCCAGGAGCCGCCCAAGAGCGATGCCGCCGCACCGCCGACCGAGGCGGCGATCGACGACCTGAAGCGCAAGCTCGACGAGCTGCAGAACCAGCTCGCCGAGCTCAGCAAGAAACCCTGATCGCGCCATGTCTGACGGACCACCACCGCTCAGGCGCGTCATGTCGCCCTGCATCGGCATCTGCACGACCGATCGCAAGAGCGGTTTCTGCCTCGGCTGCAAGCGTACGATCGACGAGATCGGCCGATGGGTGATGCTCGAGGATCCCCAGCGCCAGGCGATCATCGACCAGTTGCCGGGTCGGAAGTACTAACCTCTCATCGGCCCGCCGAACCTAATCTGTCATCCTGAGCGAAGCGAAGGATCTCATGCCCGTGGCAAGCGGCGATGAGGTCCTTCGCTGCGCTCAGGACGACACGTGGGGATAGATTACCGCCTAGGTAATCGACCGGCTGTTCTCCCGCCTCCACCTTCGCGGAATGTGCGTCCTGTCGTCGCGCACCCAGCGCATCCTCGAAGCGCCCGTCCTGCCGCTCCTGCTGTCGTTGGCCGCGCCCAATATCGGCGAGGCGGCGGCCCGCATCACCTTCCTCACCGCCGACGCGCTCTTCGTGTCGTGGCTGGGCAGCGATGCGCTGGCCGGCGTCGCCGTCGTCTTTCCGCTGTTCCTGATCCTGCAGACAGCCACGGCGTCGGGCATCGGGTCGGGCGTGTCCTCGGCGATCGGCCGCACGCTGGGCGCCGGCGAGCACGCCCGGGCGACCTCGCTGGCCGGCGTCGCCGTCGCGATCGCGCTGATCGGAGCGGGCCTCACCTCCGCCCTCCTGCTGATCGCGGGTCCGCGCCTCTATGCCGCCATGGGCCTCGTCGGTCGGCCGCTCGAGAT
>DATHNU010000353.1:0-6150 GCA_035485695.1 Reyranella sp.
ATCTCAAGGCATGGGCCGGCTGGTCGCCCTACGAGAAGAAGGACCCGGCGATGAAGCGGTCTTTCGGTCCCATCACGGTCGGCAAGGGCGCCACCTACGAATGGGAGGGCAACAAGAATGTCGGCCAGGGACGCATGGAGATCCTCGAGGTCACGCAGCCGAGCAAGGTCCTGATCAAGCTCGATTTCCTCAAGCCGTTCGAGGCTCACAACATGGCCGAGTTCACCCTGGAGCCGAAGGGCGATACGACGCAGGCCACCTGGGCGATCTATGGTCCGAGCGCCTTCGTCACCAAGGTGATGGGTCTCTTTTTCGACATGGACACCATGATCGGCAAGGACTTCGAAGCAGGCCTCGCCGACCTCAAGACTGCGGCCGAAAAACAGTAACGCAATCGACGGAGGAGACGATGAGCGACGGGAAACGTCCCCGCGTGCCGCTGCTGCTGTTGCTCCTGGCGGTGGCCCCTTGCGCCGGCCTGGCGCAGTCCAACCCGCCGCCCGGCCTGCCCCCGGGCGTCTACATGGGCGAGCCCGACGTCAAGCAGGCGACTGCCGGCACCTACACGCTCGATCCCGACCACGCCGCGGTCATCGCCCGCGTGTCGCACATCGGCTACTCCTACAGCATCTTCCGCTTCGAGCGCCTGAGCGCGACGCTTGCCTGGGATCCCGCCAGCACCGCCGGCGATTCGCTGTCGGCCAAGGTCGAGACGGCGTCGATCACTTCCAACGTCAAAGGCTTCGGCGAGCAGCTCGCAAGCGATGAATTCCTGAAATCGAAGGCCTTCCCCGAAGCGACGTTCGTCTCGACCGCGTTCCGTCAAACCAGCCCGCAGAGCGGCAAGGTCGACGGTACGCTCAGCCTGATGGGCAAGACCCGTCCGGTGACCTTCGATGTCGAGCTGGTGGGCGCCGGCAAGGGCTTCGCCGGGCAGCCGCGCATCGGCATGACCGCCCGCACCCGCATCAATCCCGTCGATTTCGGCCTGCCGCCGCTGCTGGGCGAGGCGATCGAGATCGTGGTCGATGCCGAATTCCAGAGGAACCCATGAGCATTGCCGCCGGATCGGTTACGGACGAGCTCGTCCTGACACGCGACATCGCAGCACCTCGCAAGCGCGTATTCGCCGCCTGGGCCGACGCCCGGGCGGCATCCCGCTGGTGGGTGCCGCAGGATTGTACGCCGCTCACCTGCGAGATGGACGTGCGGCCGGGCGGCGCCTGGCGTCGCCGCATGCGCGCGCCCGACGGGACCGTCATCACCAAGTGGGGCGTTTATCGCGAGGTCGTGGCGTCCGAGCGGCTCGTCTTCACCTACAGGACCGAGCGCGCGGGCATCATCGATTCCGAGACCCTGGTGACGGTGACCTTCGCCGACCTCGGGACCCGCACGCGACTCACGCTGCGGCATACCGCGTTCGCGACCGCCGCCGCGCGCCTCGACCACCAGGGCGGCTGGACCGGTACCCTGGAGCGCCTGACGACGTTCATCGCGACGGAGGGAGCGGCGCCATGAGCAAGACGCGATCGGCGCGCCTGCACGATACCCTGACCGCCCACGTCACGAGCGGCGCCATGCCCGGCCTGGTGGCGCTGGTGAGCCGGCGCGGCGAGACGCGGGTCGAGGCGATCGGCCGGCAGTCCTTCGAGAGCGACACGCCGATGCGCCGCGACACGATCTTCCGCATCGCCTCCATGACCAAGCCGATCACGGCGGCGGCCACCCTGATCCTGGTCGAGCAGTGCAAGCTTCGGCTCGACGATCCGGTCGACGAATTCTTGCCCGAACTGGCCAATCGCCGCGTGCTCAAAAGCCTCGAAGCGCCGGTCGACATCACCGTGCCGGCGAAGCGGCCGATCAGTGTGCGCGATCTCTTGACCTTCACCTTCGGCCTGGGTGCGGTGATGGTCTGGCCGGCCCGGCATCCGATCCAGAAGGCGATCGCCGATGCCGGTCTCGCGCCCGGTCCGTCCCAGCCGGATCTGTCGGCCGACGACTTCATGAAACGGCTGGGCAGCCTGCCGCTGATCTATCAGCCCGGCGAACGCTGGCTCTATCACACCGGTGCCGACGTTTTGGGCGTGCTGATTGCGCGTGCATCCGGAAAATCCTTTGCCGATTTCCTGCGCGACCATCTGTTCGAGCCGCTGGGCATGAGCGACAGCGGCTTCCAGGTGCCGGCGGACAAGCTCGATCGGCTGGCCAGCGCCTACATGATGGATCCGCAGAAGAAAGAGCTCACCTTCTTCGACGATGCCCGCAACAGCCGCTGGAGCAGGCCGCCCGCCTTCGCGGCCGGCGGCTCGGGCCTGGTCTCGACCGTCGACGATTTTCTCGCCTTCTACCGCATGCTGCTGAACAAAGGTGTCCACGGGGGCGTGCACGGACGCGACCGCATCCTGTCGCGGCCTGCCGTCGAGCTGATGATGTCGGACCAGCTGACGCCGGAACAGCGCCAGGGCGCGGAACTTTTCTTCGGCCACGGCGCTAGTTGGGGGATGGGCGGCGCCGTCGTCACGCGCCGCACCGACCTCAGTACCACGCCCGGCCGTTACGGCTGGGACGGCGGCTACGGCACATCGGGTCATCTCGATCCGGCCGAGGACATGGTCGGCATCCTGATGACCCAGCGCATGATGGAGTCGCCGCAGCCGCCGCGCGTTTTCACCGATTTCTGGACTTCAGCCTACCAATCCATCGACGACTGAAAGGAGAGAGCCATGAACGTGCAGCCTTATGTGTTCTTCGACGGCAGGTGTGAGGAAGCGCTCGAATTCTACAAGGGCGCCATCGGCGCCACGGTCGACATGATGATGCGCTTCAGCGAAAGCCCCGAGAAGCCCCAGCCCGGCATGGTGCCGCCCGGCTCCGAGAACAAGGTGATGCACGCCGCGTTCAAGGTCGGCGACACGCAGATCATGGCGTCTGACGGCCATTGCGCCGGCAAGCCGTCGTTCCAGGGCTTCGGGCTGGCGCTCAATGCGGCCAACGACGCCGAGGCCGAGAAGCTGTTCAACGCCGTCGGCAAAGGCGGCCAGGTCCAGGCGCCGCTCGGCAAGACCTTCTTTGCCTCCAAGTTCGGCATGGTGACCGACAAGTTCGGCGTGCTCTGGATGGTGCTTTCGGAGGGGTCTTAGGGCAGCGCCCCGATGTCATCGCGGGCGGGGTAACCCCCGCCCGGGAGCGCAGTGAAGGATCTCATGGCCGTGGCTACCGGCGATGAGGTCCTTCGCTTACGCTCAGGACGACAGTTTTATTTCTCCACATTCGTGCTGCATAGCGCGACGCTTGGTTGCCGGTCTCGGGCCCGGAATGTGGCGCTGCGGTGTTCTAACCTTTGCTATCGGGGGACACTGATTGAGCCTATAGCTCGCGGCATGACAACATTATCACTGACCAACGAAGAGTTCGCCGCGTTGCGAAGTATCGACGGCAGCATGTTGCAGCGTCGCCCGTCGATGGAACTGGAAATCAGGCTGCGCGGTCTCGGCCTGATTCACCGCGACGGCATGTCGAGATTGCCGGTACGCACCGTCGCGGGCGACGCCCTCATAAAGGCAGGCCGGACACCGGACGCCTGAAGCGGGTCCGCTCCGTCAGGCCTTCTCCACATTCGCGCTGCGCAGCGGCACGCCGAACTCGCGGCGGCAGACCTCGGCCAGCACCGCGACGCCCTGCTTGATGGTCTCGGGCTCGGGATTGGCGAAGCACAGGCGCAGCCGACAGCGGGCATAATCCTTGTTGGTCGACCATTCCGGCCCGGGATTGAGCGACACGCCGGCGGCAAGTGCCGCCTGCGCGAGCTTCACCGTGTCGACATTGTCGGGCAGCTTGATCCAGAGATAGATGCCGCCCGCCGGGTCGCCGAACTCGGCGGCGGTGCCGAACTGCTCGGCCAGCGCCTCGCGCAGGGTCTGCAGCTTGGCGGCGAGCACCTTGCTGAGCTTCGGCACATGCTGGGCGAAGTGCTGCTTGCAGAACTCGGCCAGCACCATCTGCTCCAGCGCGCCCGTGCCCGAGTCCTGCTTGAGGCCGAGGATGCGGCCCAGGACGTCCCATTTGGCGACGATGTAACCGACCCGCAGTGCCGGCGCGATCGACTTGGAGAAAGAACCGATATGGATGACGCCCTCGCCATTGGCCATGGCGTAGAGCGAGGGCGGCCGCTTGCCGTCCCAGATCAGGTCGGAATAGCATTCGTCCTCGAAGATCATCACGCCGTACTCGGCGGCGATCTTCAGAAGTCCGGCGCGGCGGGCCTCGCCCATGATGGCGCCCGTCGGATTCTGCACTGTCGGGATGGTGTAGAGGTACTTGGGCTTGATGCCCTTCTTCTTCAGCTCCTCGAGTTTCTCCTTAAGGGCGTCCAGCCGCAGTCCCTCCTCATCGAGCGGCACGCCGATCGCGTCGACGCCGAGCCTGGTGAGTTTGGTGAGTGCGCCGCCATAGGTCTCCTGCTCGACCAGCACCGTGTCGCCCCGGGTGAGCAGCAGGCTGTTCACCAGGTCGAGGCCTTGCCCGGAGCCCGCGGTGATCAGGATCTCCTCGGGCGAGCAGGCGATGCCGGCATGGGCCTTGAGCTTGCCGGCCAGAAACTCGCGCAGCGGCCGGTAGCCTTGCGGACCGCTGTTCAATCCGTAGGTCGCGAGCGAGGCGCCTTCGCGTTTCAGCACTGCCGCCGAGGCGGCGATCAGGGCGTCGACCGGCACCTGCTTGGCGTCGTTGTGGCCGCCGATGAAATTGTATTTCGGAAATCCGTTCCACTTGACGGCGGGCGCGGGCGTGCCGGGCGCCAGCAACGGCGCGAAATCGAATGGGGCGATCATGGCGTTTCCTCGGGCATTTTTTGGTCTCCAAACGCTGGGCCAAGTTCTGCCGCTCCGCAACAAGTTTGGCGTTTCCGTTCCTCCCCACGAAGTCAGAGGCCCCCTCCGCCCGCGAAGCGGGGGAGAGGGAGGGGACCCGCGCGCAGCGCGGGGAGGGTGAGGTGGGTCGTCGTTCGCCTCACACACGTTCTCTTCGTTGAAGCACCACCTCACCCTCCCATGCTTCGCAGTGGGTCCCACCCTCTCCCCCGCTACGCGGCGGAGAGGGACCTTGAGCGGCGAGGTAAGGAGCGCCTACGCCACCGCCCTGAACGAATGCGCGTTCGCCAGGTCCCAGGGCTGTCGCCAGCGCGGATTGCCCGAGCCGGCGACAAGCTCGCCCTCGGACAGCGAGGGGTACATGTCGGCGAAGGTGGCGACCTGGCTGGGCGAGATGCGGCGGGAGATGTGGATCGGCTTGAATTCCCTGGGATGATCGAAGCCGGCGGCCGCGGTCATTTCCGCCAGCTCGTGCAGGGTCGCGCGGTGGAAGTTGGCGACCCGCTCGATCTTGTCCGGCACGACCAGCGCGCGCTGGCGGGTCGGATCCTGGGTGGCGACGCCGGTCGGGCAGCGGTCGGTATGGCAGGATTGCGACTGGATGCAGCCCACGGCGAACATGAAGCCGCGCGCCGCATTGCACCAGTCGGCGCCCAGCGCCATGGCGCGGATGATGTCGAAGGCAGTGATGACCTTGCCGGCGGCGCCCAGCTTGATGCGCCCGCGCGCGCCGATGCCGACCAGGGCGTTGTGCACGAAGTAGAGGCCCTGGCGCATCGGCTTGCCGATATGGTCGATGAATTCCATCGGCGCGGCGCCGGTGCCGCCCTCCTTGCCATCGACGACGATGAAGTCGGGATAGATGCCGGTCTCCAGCATCGCCTTGCAGATGGCTAAAAATTCCCACTCGTGGCCGATGCAGAGCTTGAAGCCCGCCGGCTTGCCGCCCGACAGGCGGCGCATCTCGGCGATGAAGCGCATCATCTCGACCGGCGTCGTGAAGGCCGAATGGCTCGACGGCGAGATGCAATCCTCGCCCATCGGTACGCCGCGCGTCAGCGAGATCTCGCGGCTGACCTTGGGCGCCGGCAGCACGCCGCCATGGCCCGGCTTGGCGCCCTGGCTGAGCTTCAGCTCGACCATCTTGACCTGCGGATTGGTGGCGCCGGCGGCGAACTTCTCGGGCGAGAAGGTGCCGTCGGGATTGCGCGCGCCGAAGTAGCCCGAGCCCAGCTCCCAGATGATGTCGCCGCCATTCTCGCGATGGTGGGGGCTGTAGCCG
>DATHNU010000354.1:0-12606 GCA_035485695.1 Reyranella sp.
GATAATTGCCCAGAACCTGTGCGCTGTCACCGCTCCGCAGCGGAGGCTTGAGGTCCGAACTGCGCCAGTTTCTGCGGCACCATGCGGCGCAAATCGCCGCGGCGGATCGTGATGCCGTGACGGTCGAAGAACTCCAGGATCTGGATCGCCACCTTGCGGCCGTTGTCGAGCTTGTCGCGGAACTCGGCGGCGGTGAAGTCGTGGCCGAAGCCATGGGCGATGCCGATCATCTCGGCCACCACGGGCCGCAGGAAATACTGGTCGGGCGCCACCTCGACGACCCTGCCGACCTTGGCCAGTCGCTGCAGCAGCCGGCGCATCTCGGGCTCCGGCACCGAATGGGCCGTGGCGAAGTCGCGAACGCGGGGCGGCTTGAAGCGCTCGCGCACCAGCTCGGCCGATATCTTCTTCCACAGCGCCTCGTCGCGCGCGCCCAGCGTCAAGGAATGTCCGGGCAGGCGCAGGAACGGCCCGTCGACCATGACCGTCTTGGCCCGTACCTCCTGGTCGAGCAACGCCTTGAACACGGGCGCGGGCCAGCGCTTGCGGAGGCCGACGCGCAGCCGCTCGGGCTGCAGGCCGGGCGCATCGGGCTTGGATGCGTGATGGGCCGCCAGCGTTTCGACCATGTCCTTGCGCGCCTCTGCCAGCGTCTCGGCCAGGAAGCCGAAGCCCTCCAGCTTGGTGCCGCCGGCCGCCTGCAGGAGCCGGTCGACGTCGACGGGCCGGAGATTGCGCGATTGGCCGAAGCGGCCGGTCTCGACGAAGCCCGCTTCCAGCCGCAGCAGTTTCGGCAGCACGGCGGTGTCGGCGTCCGCCAATGCCGCGAGCTCGGCCAGCCGGCGCTGCGAGCGGCGATTGCGCGGCGGGCCGAATGGATCGATCACCGCCGCGCCGGCGATCGTGCGGGTGGCCGAGGGATCGCGCAGGATGACGCGATCGCCCGCAAGCGCGCCGATCTTGTCCTCGAGCACGAGCTGCGCCAGCGCCGTATCGCCCGGCGCCAGCCTGTCGCCTTCGAGCAGCGCCACGCGCCCCATGACATGGGCCGAGCCGAGATGGACATGCACCGGCGACCAGTGCTTGAGCGGCTGACCCTCCGAGGCGAGCAGGTGAAGGCGCACGTCGGGACGATCGGTCGGCGCGTGCAGCTCGAGGCTCACCACCCAGTCGCCGCGGCGGATGGCGTCCTTCGAGAGCCGCGGCCCGGTCAGGTTGAGCGCGCAGCGCTCGCCGGCCCGGCCGACCTCGGCGGCGCGGTTCTGGGCGTGCAGCGAGCGGACGCGCGCCTCAAGCCCCGACGGGGTTAGCAGCAGCCGGTCGTCGACCCTGATCTCGCCGGCATGGACGGTGCCCGTCACCACGACGCCGGCGCCCGCCAGCACGAAGCAGCGGTCGACGGCCAGGCGCGCAAAGCCCGTGGCGCCCTTGCCGCTTTCTCCCAACGCCAGCAGCTTGGCCTTCAACTCGTCGACGCCCTGCCCGGTCAGGGCCGATACCGGCACGATCTCGGCACCCTTGAGCGATGTCGACGCCAGCAGCGTCTCGATCTCGGCCATGCGCTCGAGGATCTGATCGTCGTCGGCAAGGTCGGCCTTGGTCACGGCGACGATGCCGCGGTCGAGGCCGAGCAGGTCGACGATCTGCAGATGCTCGACCGTCTGCGGCTTGATGCCCTCCGCTGCCGACACGACAAGCAGGGCCGCGTCGATGCCGGTGGCGCCCGCCAGCATGTTGTGCACGAAGCGCTCGTGGCCCGGCACGTCGACGAAGCCGAGCTGCCGGCCGTCGCCCAGGTCACTGTAGGCGTAGCCGAGATCGATGGTGATGCCGCGCGCCTTCTCTTCCTTCAGGCGATCGGCGTCGACGCCGGTCAGCGCTTTGACGAGCGCGGTCTTGCCATGATCGATATGGCCTGCGGTGCCGACGATCATGCGGCCCCGAGCTTGTCCAGTTGGCCGACGAAGGCGGCCTCGTCGTCGAGGGTGCGCAGATCGAAGTAGAGCTTGCCCGCGCCGATGCGGCCGATCACCGGGATCGGCAGGCCGCGAAAGGCGTCGGCCAACCGGTCGAGCCCCTTGGAGCGGATCGCCAGCGCAAACGACGGCAGCAGGTCGACCGGCAACGCGCCGGAGCCGATCTGGCCGCGGACGGGCTCGATGGCGACCTCGGCGCCGGGACCCAGCGCGGCGGCGAGCGCCGGCAGGACGCGTTCGGCAAGTGCCAGGATCTCCGCCGCCGGGCGGGCGAGCGCGCGAATCGTCGGCAGCCGCTCGGCCAGGCGGGCGGGGTCGGCGTAGAGGCGCAAGGTCGCTTCCAGCGCGGCCAACCGCACCTTGTCGAGGCGCAGCGCGCGTTTCATCGGATTGCGCGCGATGCGCCCGACCAGATGCTTGCGTCCGACGATGAGGCCGGCCTGCGGGCCGCCCAAGAGCTTGTCGCCGGAGAAGGTGACGATATCGACGCCCGCTTCGATCGCCTCGCGCGCCGTCGGCTCATGCGGCAGGCCCCAGGTCTCGAGGTCGACAAGCGTGCCGCTGCCGAGATCCTCGATCAACGGCAGGCCCTTCTCACGGGCGAGCGGCACCAGCTCGGCCGCCGACACCGACTTGGTGAAGCCGGCGATGGCGTAGTTCGAGGGATGGACCTTCATGATCGCCGCGGTGCCCGGGCCGATCGCGGCGGCATAGTCCCTGAGATGCGTGCGGTTGGTGGTGCCGACCTCGACCAGACGACAGCCGGCACGGGCCATGATGTCGGGAATGCGGAAGGCGCCGCCGATCTCGATCAGCTCGCCGCGCGAGACGATCACCTCGCGCCCCTCGGCCAGCGCGTTCAGCACCAGCAGCACCGCGGCGGCGTTGTTGTTGACGGCGGTGGCGGCTTCGGCGCCGGTCAGCCTCATCAACCAGGGGGCGATATGGTCGTCACGCTCGCCGCGCGCGCCGCCGGAGAGGTCGTACTCCAGCGTCGTGGGCGAGCGCATGGCCTCGACCGCCGCCTGGATGGCCTCCTCCGCGAGCTGCGCGCGGCCGAGGTTGGTGTGCAGCACCGTGCCGGTGAGATTGAAGACGCGGCGTTGCGAAGGTCGTACCAGATCGGCAAGTCGCGCCTCGCACCAGCGCGCGCACGCCATCTCGTCGGCAACCTCCGCGTCGCCGCGCTTGGCGTCGGCCCAGACGCGCAGGGCCTCGACCACGAGCGGGCGGCCGGCGCGCGCAATCAACGGCGCCAGTGCCGGCCAGCTGGCCATGCGATCGATCGAAGGAGGGCGCCCCACAGAGGGGGCGTCGGGAGCGCTTTTGGCGCGGTCGGCACGCGACACGGTCTTTCCCCAAGACGACAGGGCCGGACCAGGCGCCCGGCGGCCCTTGAGAATGGCTCAGCCCAGCCGGCCGATCAATGGAGGCTCCGGCCTTCCGCCGGGGCGTCTACTGGCCGGCGAACGCCACGCCGACGCGCACCAGGATCAGGACGGCCGACGACGACAGGCCGATCATGAGCGCGAGCTTCGTCGAAGAGGAGCCGGCCTTGTCGTTCACAAGCGCAACAACGGTCTTCATGTGAATCCCCACGTTTCGAACCTCGCCGGCCCAGGGTGAACCCCGTCGCCCTATTGGCCAGCACCCTTGGCTTCGCCCGACGGGACGAGAGCCATACCCACTAAGATCAAAAATCACTTCCCACGCTGCTGCGCCCGGGACCCCTCCCGCGTGCAGCGGCGCCTTATATCCGGCTCGACTGTAACGTGCATGTCCACAGCAGCCGCAAATGGTTTCAATTGTTTCCGACCGGCGCGTTGGCAACGCCCTCCGCGTCAGGGCTTCTTCTGCAGGCCCCAGGTCTCGGCCAGCAATTCGCCGATGCGGGCTGCCATCAGGCGATTGCCGCGGCTTTCACCGCCGGCGTCGCGCAGGTAATGGATGTGATCGGCGTAGATCGTGCCCTTCTCGTTGGCGAAGATATCGGCCAGATCGTAGATCGGCAGCCCACGCTCGCGCAGCGTCATCATGCCGGTGACGACCCTGCGGTAGAGGTCGCGGTAGCCCAGATCGCCGGCGTTGCGCTTCTCCTCCTCGGTCAGCACCTTGCCGTAGGCCGGCGCCGGCTGCATGAAGTAAGCTGACTTCACATTGTAGTCGTGCGCGACGGCTTCCGTTGCCCGCAGGTACTTCTGATAGAGGCCGAGCTGGATATTGAACGCCAGCTCGGTGTCCTTGCGCAGTTCCATGGGCATGTTGAAAATGCTGTTGAGCGTCGTTTTCTTGGTCGAATTGAAGACGTCCTGGCCCTTGGCGACCTGCTCGATGCCGCGAATGATCATGTAGGCGGCGTGCGAATGACCGAGGACGGGGTTGAGGGCCAGCGTGCCGGCAAGCCGACCCATCACCCAGCCGATCGCCGCGTCGCCGAAATTCTCGTCGGCCGCGAACGGATTGACCTCGATGAAGTTGCTGAGCGGCCGTTCAAGCCGCTCCGACGCCATGGGCCAGAAGAAATAATGCTCGTTGAAGCCGCCCAGGCTGACGACGGCGTCGACCGAACTGGCATACAGCGAGAACAGGATGAAGGGTTGCGGCTCCTTCCACGCGCCATCGGCGCCGTTCAGGATCAGCCAGGGCTTGCCGGTGGGGCTGACATATTTCTTGTTGAGCTCCTCCTCGAGATAGCGCGGCGCCGGCGGCCCCTGGTTCTGGCCGAGCTGCGAGGCGACCGAGCCGCCGGTCAGGATGACGGTGTAGTAGTTGGGGTTCTTGATGACGGGAAAGTCCGGACCGTACAGCCCGACATTGTTGACCCAGGATTGGCCGCAGGGCGGGTTGGCGTGGTGGACGAAGGCCACGTAGGGATGGGGATAGAGCGTGTCGACGTAGCGGCAGGCCGTGCCCTTGGTTGCATCGCGCACGTAGGTGTTCTGGGTGCGCTCGAAGAGCTCGGCGGCCGGTGTGTAGTGACCGTCCTCGATATAAAGCCAGGCGATGGCAGCGACCTCGACCGTGGCCAATGCCAGCACCACGCCGATGAGGATCGAAATCCAGCCGAAGATGCGCTGCTTCATCGCCGCCTCATCAACCCCTGGTATTCTGGATGGCCTGCCAGACGCGGAGCGGCGTCGCCGGCATCTGGACGTTGCGCACGCCGAGCGGCCACAGCGCATCCATGATCGCGTTCATCACCGTCGGAGTCGATCCGACCGCGCCCGATTCGCCGACACCCTTGGCGCCCAGCGGATTGGTCTTGGCCGGCACGCTGTCGTCGAGCGCATTGGAGAAGGTCGGGAAGGTATCGGCGCGCGGCATGGCGTAGTCCATGAACGAACCGGTGATGAGCTGGCCGGTCTCGCGATCATAGACGTTCTCCTCGAGCAGCGCCTGGCCGATGCCCTGGGCGCAGCCGCCCTGAATCTGGCCGAACACGATCGGCCGGTGCAGCGGCCGGCCGACATCGTCGACGGTGGTGTAGCGCTTGAGCTCGACCCGGCCGGTGTCGGGATCGATCTCGACCTCACCAACATGGGCGCCATTGGGCCACGCGATGCCTTGGACTGTGTTGACATTCTCGATGAAGATGCGCTTGTCGGGTTGCCGGGCGGCGAGCTCGCCCAGGCCGATGCCGCGGTCGGTGCCGGCGATGGTGAAGCGGCCCGCTTCATAGCCGATGTCGGTGGCGCTGGCCTCCAGCGCGTCGGCCGCGAGTTCCTTGCCCTTGTCCACGAGCTTCTCGCTGCCGGTCAGCACGGCCGAGCCGCCGATATAGGCCGAGCGCGAGCCCATCGAGCCGACGCCGCCCACGCGATCGGAATCGCCCATGGCGACCTGGATCCGCGAGGCATCGATCCCCAGGAGCTCCGACGCGAGCTGGGTGAAGCTGGTCTCGAGTCCCTGCCCCATGCCCTGGGTGCCCATCCAGATCACGACCTTGCCGTCGGCCTTCACCTCGTAATGGGCCATCTCGTTCATGACCATGGCGCTGGTCCACTCGACATAGGAGGCGAGCCCGCGGCCATAGAGCTTGCCGCGCTTCTCCGCCTCCGCCTTGCGCACCTCGAAGCCCTTCCAGTCGGCGGCCTCCAGCGTCTTGGTGAGGAAAAGGTTGAAGTCGCCGGTATCGTACGTCTCGCCCACCGCCGAGGTGTAAGGCATTTGCGCCGGCGTCACGAAGTTGCGCCGGCGCAGCTCGGCCGGATCCATGCCGATCTGGCGCGCCGCCGAATCCATCAGGCGCTCGAGATTGAGCAGGCACTCGGGCCGCCCGGCGCCGCGATAGGCGCCGATCGTGGCCGAGTTGGTGAGCACACAGGTGATCCTGAGGTCGACCACGGGAATGTCATAGGTCCCGGTCGTCACCTTGGGGCCGACGAACAGAGGGATGGCGAGGCCCGCGCCCGACGGGTAGGCGCCGACATTGGCGAAGGCTTCCATGCGCAGCGCCAGGACCTTGCCGTCCTTGTCTAGCGCCAGCGAGCATTTGTGGAGCTGGTCGCGGCCGGCCGTCGCAGCGGCGAATTCCTCGCTGCGCTCGGCGCGCCACTTCACGGGACGCTTCAGCACCTTGGCCGCCCACACGGTGACCGATTCGTCGGGCTGGATACCGACCTTCATGCCGAAGCCGCCGCCGATGTCGCGCACGACCACGTGCACCTTGTCCTTGGGCATCTTGAGGATGAGGTCGGCCAGCGTGTCGCGCGTGCCCGACGGGTTCTGGCTGCCGATATGGACGAGCAGGCGATCACCTTCCCACTCGGCCATCACGGCGCGCGGCTCCATGGCGTTCACGATCAGCCGCTGATGCACGATGTCGATCGACACGGTGTGGGTCGCCTGCTGGAAGGCGGCGTCGGTCTTGGCGGCATCACCGATACGGTTGAAGCCGACCCTGTTGCCGGGAGCGCCCTTCCAGACCTGCGGCGCGCCTGGCTTCAGGGCATCCTCGATCTCGCTCACCGACGGCAGCGGGTCATACTCGATCTCGACCAGCTCGGCCGCGTCCTGCGCCTGGCCGCGGCTCTCGGCGACCACCGCCACGACCGCCTCGCCGACATAGCGCACGACCTCGTGCGCCAGCGGACGGCGCGGCGTCATGTCGGGCTGGTTGCCGTCGGCATTGGGGAACATCGCGGGCAAGGCGAAATAGCCACAGCCCTCCGTGGCCATGTCGTCCCACGTGAAGACGGCTGCCACGCCCGGCGCCTTGCGCGCCGCCGCCGTGTCGACCTTGACGATCCGGGCGTGGGCATGCGGCGAGCGCACCAGCACCAGATGCGCCTGGTTGGGCCGGGCAAGATTGTCGGTGAAACCGCCGGTGCCGGTCAGAAGCCGATTGTCCTCGACGCGCTTGATGTACTGGGCCTTGCCGAACGCCGCCATACGCTACTCCTATTTGTCCCGCCCTCTGCGAGAACGGGCGGACTATAGCGGCGAGAAGACAACCCACAAGCCAGCGCGGCGGAAGGTCTCGCCGCAGGCATCACCCGACAAAAGGCCAGAAATAAGGCATTTGGCGGCGGCGCAGCGGTGACGGCACTGCAGCCTGGAGGTTGGCGCAGTTAGCGCAGTTGCCGCAGCCCCCTACGCGGCCGACAGCGCCGGGTTGACCAGCCACCGCCTGGCCCGCGGGCCACCCCGCGGCGAGGACTCGACATCGATGTGGCGCAGGACGCCGACTTCCTCGAGCCGGTAGAGCACGACGTCCGTCTCGATAGCCGTCACCGACTGGGCGAGCGCATCGCGCCGGATATCCTCCCGCGACACCTCGGTCCGTCGAGCGCGCTTCAGCCAGCGGGCCACGCGGCGCACCCGCTGTTCGGTCCCTGTCGGCACCGCACGATCGAACAGCGCGCGCGCATGCGGGTGGAAGTAGCCTTCCCACAATCCCACGGCGGCTTCCACCGGCCCGCGGCCGATCGGCCCGGGCACGGCCGGTCCATCGGCGCCGGACCAGGCCATCAGCGCCAGGACGCCGGCAAGGCGCGCCGCCGTTCCGGCGCCCTTCCCCAGCCAGGCGGCTTCCGGTCCCTCGGCTTTGGAACGTTGTGCATGCAGCCAGGCGAGGAAGCGATCAAAGGCCTTGAGGCCTTGCTCGTCGAAGCCGAGCGCCAGCGGCGCGCCGAGCGCGCGGATGGAGCGACGAAGGCGCCGCAACGTATTCAGCGCCCGCTCGTCGTCCGGCGTCTTCCGCTCATCCAGCGGACAGTAGGCCGGCAGCTCGGGCCAGGCGTAAAGGAAGCGGGCGCCGAGTTCCGGCCCGTTTGCCAGCAGCGCTTGCTGCACCTCGTCGGGCCGCAGTGTGCCCAGGATGCTGGGCGGACACGTCTCGCCCCAGGCTTCTGGCGCTTGTACGCCGTCGTCACAAAGCCAGTCCGCTGACTCGTCTTGCCACACGAGAACCGATACTCGTGGCTCGCCCGGTTCGTCCGCAACGATCGCGGCCAGCATGGCGCGCATCGGGGCAAGCGCCGGGGACTTGCCGCTGGCTGGAGCGCCGACCAGCGCCTGACGCAGCACCAGTACCTCCGACCACGTGGGCGTGACGCGTACCGACGCGCCGGCGCAGAGCCCGGCCACGCCGGCCAGCACCGACTGCGCCACGTAATCGGCCGGGGCGCCGGCTGCCCGCGCCGTGTCGGCGATCCAGCCACGCCAGGGCTGGGGCAGCAGGTCGATCGGCAAGGCCGGCACCGGACCGCGCTTTTCCTCCAACAGGGCAGCATCGATCTCGGGCCAGCTTCCGTCGGATCCGACGCTGCGATCAAGGCATAGCTCGCGCATCAGATTGCTTGATGTTGGGGGACTTTGATGAGTCATCCTGCCGAACCTCTTGGTGACTGTCGGCACACATACGCCACAACATTGCTCAGGAACGTCAAGCGCCCTCTTCGGTTTTTTCCGGAAAGAGAGTCATGCACCCTGCATTTCGGCGGTAGCTTGACGCACCCTTCCCCATCGCCCGTGTGGCGTACGCCCCCGCTCGGCGCTCAGCCCTCAATCCGCCACGCCGGAGAAATCGTGTGGCAGGGTGAAGGTATGCAGCGCAAGTTTGGCACGCCTCAGTGCTTGAGGTTGGGCATCTCCGTCAGCGGCACGATGCGGATGCCGGCGGCCTCCAGCCCATCGCGCACCGCCTTGGAGACGGTGACGGCGGTCGGGCCGTCGCCGTGCACGCAGATCGAATCGACCTGGCAGGGAATGCGCTTGCCGGAGGTCGAGTAGATCGCCTGCTCGTCGACCATGCGCCGGACATGCGCGACTGCCTGCGCCGCATCCTTGATCATCGAGTTGGGCTCCTTGCGCGGCGTCAGGAGGCCGTTGTCGCCATAGGTGCGATCGGCGAACACCTCCTCGGCCACGCGCAGGCCGGCCTTGCGCGCTGACTTGCCCTGCTCGGTGTTGGCCTGGGCGAGGAAGATCAAGTCGCGGTCGGCCGCCTTGGTGGCACGGCAAATCGCGTCGGACATCTCGGCGCTCTCGGCCGACATGTTGGCCATCATGCCGTGCGGCTTCATGTGCGTGACCTTGGCCCCATGCAGGGCCGCGATCGCCTGCAACGCGCCGATCTGGTAGGCGATGTTGGCCTCGAGCTCCTTGATCGTGAGGTTGATGACCCTCCGGCCGAAGCCCTGCAGGTCGGCGAAACCGGGATGGGCGCCGATCGAGACGCCGTTCTGCTGGCAGAGCTTCACCGTGTCGACCATCACCACGGGATCGCTGGCGTGGAAGCCGCAGGCGACGTTGGCCGACTTCACGATCTTCAGGACCTCGGCGTCATTGCCCATGACCCAGGGGCCGAAGCTCTCGCCCAGGTCGGAGTTGATGTTGACGAATCCGGCGTTGGTGGCGGCCATTTTTAGACTCCCTCAAACGAAGCGGCTATCCTAGCAGACGTGAGCGTCCGATACCTGTCTTGTGGCGATACTGCCTTTACCGTCGAGTTCGGCAACGAAATCTCGCCCGAGATTAACGGCAAGGTGATGGCGCTGCACGTCGAGATCGGCCGCGCCAAGGCCGCCGGCAGCCTGCCAGGCGTGGTCGAAACCGTGCCGACCATGCGCTCGCTGATGGTGAGTTATGATCCCCTGGCAACGTCGCGCCGCAGGCTCGAGCCCGAGATCGAGGCGCTGATCGCCCGAGGCCTGCCGACCGGCATGGCCATGCGCCGCGTGTCGATCCCCTGCTGCTACGACGATGCCGACTTCGCGCCCGACCTCGCCGAAGTCGCCAAACGCACGAAAAAGACGATCGAACAGGTGATCGCGGCCCACCTCGCCTCGCCGTTCAAGGTCTATGTGCTGGGCTTCATGCCGGGCCTCGCCTATGTCGCGGGGCTGGATCCGTCGCTGTACCTGCCGCGGCGCTCCCAGCCCCGGGTGCGCGTGCCGCGCTCGTCGGTGGCGATCGCCATGGACATGACGACCATCTACCCGTTCGAAAGCCCTGGCGGCTGGCACCTGATCGGCCGCACGCCGCTCTGGATGTTCGACCAGCGCCGCGAGCAGCCGGTCTTCCTGGCGCCGGGTGATTCGCTTTCCTTCCAGCGCATCGACCGCAAGAGCTTCGACCGCATCGCCCGGGCCGTCGAGGCCGGCACGTTCGACTGGGCAACTCTGGTCCGCGACGCATGAGCGCCGCGCTGAAAGTGATCCGCCCGGGCCTGTTCGACACCCTGCAGGATCTCGGCCGCACGGGCTTCATGGCGCTCGGCATGCCGACGGCGGGCGCCATGGACCGCGTCGCGCTCCGGCTGGCCAATGCACTTTGCGGCAATCCCGCCGGCACGGCGGGCCTCGAGATCGGCGTGATGGGTCCCGACCTGCTGGTCGAGGCCGACAGCGTCCGGATCGCGCTCGTCGGTCCGCTCTCGCCGGCCCTGATCGAAACACCAGATAGGTCACAAGGCGCGCCAGCCAAGCCGTTGGAGTCCGATCGCACGCATCTCCTGAAGCGCGGCCAGGTGCTGAAGGTCGGCATGGTCGAGGGCTCGAGCACGGCCTACTTGGCCGTCGCCGGCGGCTTTGCGCTACCAGCCTTCATGGGCAGCCTGTCGACCTACGCGCGGGCCGGCGTCGGCGGCTACCAGGGCCGCAAGCTCGCCCAAGGCGATTCCCTGCCGCTTGCGCGCGAACAGGCGCCGGCTGGCAGCGAGAGCAAGCTTGGCCAGCCCTTCGACTATGGCAGCGGACCGGTCCGCATCGTCTGGGGGCCGCAGGATGACCATTTCAGCGAACGCGGCCGCCGCACGTTCATCGAGTCGGACTATCGCGTCTCCAGGGAAGCCGACCGCATGGGCATCCGCTTCGAGGGCCCGACGATCGAACACGCCGTAAGCGTCGACAAAGGTGGCGCCGACATCATCTCCGATGGCATTGGTCCCGGCGCCATCCAGGTGCCGGGCGCCGGCCTGCCGATCGTGCTGCTGGCCGACCGGCAGACCGTGGGCGGCTACCCGAAGATCGCCACCGTGGCCTCGGTCGACCTGCCGCGGCTCGGCCGCCTGCTGCCGGGGCAGGCGGTGCGCTTCGCCCCGGTCACGGTCGAAGCGGCGGAGCAGTTGCGCCGCGACCAGGAGGCACGGATCCAGCGCGCCCTGTCAGACTTCACCGCCGCGCGGCCGCCGGGCGGCATCGACCTCGTGCGGCTCTACGAAGAGAACCTGATCGACGGCATCGTCTACGAGCGGGATCAGGCGCCGCGGTAGACGGTCGTCTCGAAGCCCTCGTCGGCCGAAGGCGGCACGAGGTAGCCGGTGATCTCATCGAACTCCGCATCGCTGACGGCGAATTCGTGCGTGCCGGCAGCATTGCGTTGCCGCAAACGCGCTTTGCAGACGGCGTCCGGCATGTCGATGAAGTGCAGGCGATGCGCCGCGCCCGCTTTCTCGAAGAGGCCGCGCATCCACTGCCGGTTGGCGACCGTATTGGCGGGAAAGTCGAGCACGACCGACAGGCCGGCGCGCAGAAGGTCCTCGATATGGCCACCCATCACCTCGCGCAGACGGCGGGCATTGCGGGCATACTCGGCGACCGTCCGCTGTTCGTCCCGGTAAAGCGTGGACAGCCAGACATCCTCGCTGATCAGGATCGTGGCGGGCGCATCGGCCAGGCGCCGGGCCAATGTCGACTTGCCGGCGGCGATCTTGCCGCAAATCATGTGCAGCGTCGGCGTCTCCGCAACCAAGCTACTCGGGACCTTCGTTCATGCCGTCGAACGACATGCGGCCGGGGGCCGACACGTAGAGGGCGAGCAGCCCGCCCACGATCGCGAAGTTCTTGAGGAAGTGGAACATCTGGGTGCGATCGGTGAAGTTGGCGTGGAACAGCAGCGCCGTCACCACGCAGAAGCCGGCCAGCGACAACGCCACGAAGCGCGCCCGGAAGCCCAGGATCAGCAGCAGGGCGCCGGCGAGCTCGATGAAGATCGCGACCGGCAGCAGCAGGCCCATAGCGCCATGCTCCTGCATCAGAATGCCGATCTCGTCGTAGCCATGGATCTTGCCGATGCCCGACCACAGGAACTGGCCGGCCAGCAGGCAACGCGCCACCAGCAGCACACTACTGTCGCCCGTTTCGTCCATCGGCCCTGCTCTCCCGCCTGGGTGCATTCAGTGTAGCCG
>DATHNU010000355.1:0-4035 GCA_035485695.1 Reyranella sp.
GCCAGCGCCGCGCCCGGCTCGAATACCTCCTGCAGCACCATGCAACCGCCATGGGTCATGATCGCGGGCATCGCGTTGGCCGAGCCGAACGCCCAGAACAGCGGCACCGCCAGCCACAGCCGGTCCTTGGCCGTCAGATGCTGCCGCTCGCCGATATCGAAGCCGTTGGCCAGCAATGGCCCGTGCGCCAGCGTCACGCCCTTGGGCGCAGCGGTGGAACCCGAGGTGTAGAGGATGAAGCAGATGTCGTCCGGTGTGACCGCGGCCTGCGCCCGCGCCAGCGCCGCGGCATCGACGCCGGCGCCGCGCGCCAGGAACTCCGCAGGGCCGAAGGTACCGGGCGACGCAGCGCCGTCCAGCACGACGACGGTTCGCAACGCCGGCAGCGCCGTGCTCTGCAAGGCGCCGGGCGGGCAGCGTGCCAGCTCTGGGCACAGCTCGCCCAGCGCCTCCACGAAGTGCCGGTCGCGGAACCGGCTCAGCATGACCAGCGCCTGGGCGCCGGAATGCTCCAGCGCATAGGCGAGCTCGCGTGGGCTGCTGAAGGTGCTGATGGCCACCAGCGGCGCGCCCAGCTTGGCGGCGGCGCCCGCGACCACCACCCATTCGCTGCGGTTCGAGCACAGCAATGCCACCCGGTCGCCGCGGCCGACGCCGAGAGCGACCAGGGCGCGGGCGAAACCGTCGGTCCGCGCCTTCAGCGCGGCGAAATCGAGGCGCTCGGTGCCGCTCACCAGGGCCGGCGCCTCCGGCGTCGCCGCCGCCAGCTCGTCTAAAAGATCGCCGAGGGTGCGGCTCTGCGGCCGGGTCGTCGTCATCAATACCGTGGCTGACGCTTTTCGCGGAACGCGGCTATGCCCTCGGCGAAATCCGGACTGGCGCGCACCGCATCGCCCAGCTCCTGCTCCAGCGCCTCGCGGCTCCGCGCGTGGTCGGCAAACGTGCCGCTGATCTGGCGCTTCACCGCCTGCACCGCCGAAGGGCTGTTGCCGGCGATCATCGCCGCCGTCTCGAGCGCCCAGTCCATCAGCTGCTCCGGCGGCAGCACACGGTTGACCAGGCCCAGCGTCGCCGCCTGTGCGGCATCGATCAGCCGTGCCGTCAGCAGCAGATCCATGGCATGGACATGGCCGATCTGCTGCACCAGCTTGATGGCGGCGCCGCCGAACGGGTAGATCGACCACTTCACCTCGGTCAGGCCGAAGCGCGCCTTCGGCACCGCGGCGCGGATGTCGGTGGCCAGCAGCAGCTCGACGCCGCCGCCGATGCAATCGCCGTTCACCGCGGCGATGATCGGCTTTCTGTAGGCGTCGGTCTTCAGCAGCGCGTGGCTGATCATGCGCGCCATCTCCGGCCCGGCCGACAGATCGCCGCTGACATCGGCGCCGACGCTGAAGGAACGCTCGCCCGCGCCGGTGACAACGATGCAGCGGCTATCGTCGCACTCCAGCTCGTCCCACAGGCGGCCCAGCTCGGCCAGCATCGGCCGTGTCATGGCGTTCATCTTCGGCGGGTTGTCGATGGTGATCAGCGCGACGTGCCGGGCTGGCCGGCTGAGATGGATCTGCGTCATGCGGGCTCCAGCTCGACCACGATCTTGCCGTGCGCCTGGCGGTCGGTCAGCAGGCGGATCCCCTCAACCGCGCGTTCCAGCGGCAGGCGGTGGGTGATGCAGGGCCTGAGCTTGCCTTCGCCATGCCAGCGCAGCAGCTCAGCGACCGAACGTTCCAGCTTGTCCGGTGCGTGCCAGCGGAAATAGCGCAGAGACGAGCCCAGAGCGGCGCGATGCTTCACCAGGAGACGATTGGCCGGGATCTGCGGCACGCCGCCGACGAAGCCGACCAGCAGTATGCGCCCGCCCCAGCCGAGCGCCGACAACGCCGCATCGAACAGCTCACCGCCGACGGGATCGAAACAGACATCGGCGCCTTTGCCGCCGGTCAGCGCCATCACCCGCTCGGTCAGTTTCTCGCTGGCGTAGTTCACCGTGGCATCGGCACCGTGCGCCGTGGCCACGGCAAGCTTCTCCGCCGTGCTGGCGGCGGCGATGACGCGGGCGCCCATTGCCTTGCCGATCTCGACCGCGGTCAGGCCGACGCCGCCCGCGGCGCCGAGCACCAGCAGCGTCTCGCCCGGTTCCAGCCGGCCCTGCCAGCGCAACGCCACATGGCTGGACATGTAGGCGATCGGGAAGGCGCCGGCCTCGGCAAAGCTCAAGTCCTGGGGGATGACGTAGGTCTCCGCGGCCGGCGCCACGGCATACTCGGCCAGGCCGCCATAGGCCAGGATCGCCATCACCCGATCACCGGGCCGCAGCCCCTGCACGTCAGGCCCGCAGGCCTCGATCACGCCGGCGGTCTCCAGCCCCGGGCTGAACGGCAGCTCCGGCTTGGTCTGGTAGCGCCCGGCGACCATGATGGCGTCGGCGTAGTTGACCGCCGTCGCCTTCACCCGGATCAGCACCTCGCCGGGGCCGGGTCGCGGCACCGGTGCCTCGCCGATCTGCAATTGCTCGATGCCACCCCACTGGCGGCAGATTAAAGCGCGCATGCTCGACGCTCCTCAACTGGACCCGATGATGACGGCCGGCAGCCTGCCAAGGCAAGGCGATCTCTGAGATGCGCCCCGGGAATCCAGCATCTGCGGAATTTCATCTGTGTCGGCAGCCTTGGCCACGAGTTCGCGGCTGTATGATCGGTGGCAATAAGGAGGCATGCATGGAAGAGGTACTGCTGATCGAGACACGGGGCGCCCTACGGCTTTTGACTTTGAACCGCCCCAAGAAGCTGAACGCGCTCAATGCCGATCTGATAGGGGCGCTGACCGATGCGTTGCTCACCGTCCAGCACAACGACTCCGTTGCCGCCGTGATCATCTCCGGCGCCGGACGGGCGTTCTGTCCGGGGATGGACACGTCTTCACCGCGTCTGCTGACGACGGAGAACCGCAAGCACCTGGTGCGGCATGCCGACGAAAGCATCGACCTGTTCAAGCTCCTGGCGCGCATCGACAAGCCGATCATCGCGGCTGTGCATGGCTATGCCCTGGGCGCGGGCTGCAGCCTGGCCCTCGGTTGTGACCTCGTCGTGGCCGCCGAAAGTGCGCGCTTCGGGTTCCCTGAGCTGCGAGCCGGGCTGACCGCCTCCACGGTCTCGGCGCATGCCGTGCATGTGATGGGCCGAAAGATCGCGTTCGAACTGTTGATGCTGTGTGAGAACATCACGCCGCAGCGGGCTTATGAGCTGGGTCTCGTGAACCGCGTGGTGCCGGACGACCAGCTCCTGCCAGCGGCTCTGGCGATGGCCGAGATCATTGCCAAGTGGAATCCGGAATTTGTCGGCCAGACCAAACGCACCTTCCATCGAGCGGCGTCGCTCGATATCGAGCAGGCACTGGAGATGGCGCGTGATGTTTCGGTCATGATGGCACGCTTGCCTGCGGGGTGAGGTCAACTCCCCGGTCCACCCTCGCCGCGCGGCGGACCATGGCTCGGTCAACATGAGGAGGCGGACAAGCTGGAAACGCGGGAAGGCGGATGCGATTGCGGCCGCGTGCGGTTTCGCGCCGAAGTCGACCTCGACCTCTTATTCCACTGCAGGTGCTTTGTGAATCAGCATTCTATGAAAGCTGCCACCAGCTAGCGGGGGAGGGGTCCCATTCAATGATGTGTCCGCACCGCGGCAAGCCAAAACTCGATCGTGCGGGGATAAGTGAGACTAAGTATATAGTTGACTTTTACTTGCCTATCACTTAAGTATTCTCCCGGGCCCACGCCCAGGAGAGCCTGCATCATGTCCAACTCAAGCCGCCACTCCCCCATCCATGACCTGAATGAAGAGGCGCGCGCGCTGGCGAGATGGCGCTCCGAAGGCGCACCGCCCGCCGACTGGCCGGAGATCGACGCCGGCCTGCTGGACGATGGGCGCGGCGCGGTGCCGCCGTTCCCGATCGATCTCCTGCCGCAGCCGTGGCGGGACTGGGTGGCCGACCGGGCGCGCTGCGCGGGCGCGCCGGTCGACTACGTGGCCCAGGCGC
>DATHNU010000356.1:0-2112 GCA_035485695.1 Reyranella sp.
AGGACTACTCGCGCAGTGTGGCAAAATATGGCCACCGGCATCAACCCACTTGGCGGGGAGCGGGCGCCATTGGTACAAAAGAAGAACATAGTTAAGCCTTGGTATCTCCGGGGCGCCTGCCCCCGGCTCGCTCATCGACCATGAGCGATCGGGCAGAACATGATAAGGTGATGCCTGCCAATCGCTTATTGGCCGGCGCCGACCGGATGCACCGCCGCTGTGCCATTGCGGGCAGCGCTGCAATTCCGGCACGCGCCGGGGCGATCGTGGCGGCTAGACAAAGAAATCAGGAGGCACGCCCATGTGGAAAACTCGGGTCAGCACTTACGCCGTCGGCGCCGCGGCCTGCCTGGCTGCCGTGGGCGGTCTGGCACAGGCGGCGCAGAAGCCAGCTGGAGGCGGGGGTGGCGCTCATCCTGCCTTCCACGCCGTCGGAGGTGGCGGTCATCCGGCGTTCCACCCGAGCGGCCCCGCGCGCCTCAACGTCGGGCCCGCTCACATCGGGACGCCTCACATCACCACGCGTCACATCGGGCCGGTGGGGACGACGCACCTGCCAACGACGACGCACTTGCCGGTAACCACGCTTGGCACGCACGCCCTGATCACCAACAACAAACTGACGCCGACCAAGATCATCGCCAACCCGGCTCTCGCCCATCACCTGGCGACGCTGAAAACCAACCCGCACAATTTCGCGCAGCACCGCAATCTTGCCGCCAACAGCGCACTGCATCCGTTCCTCGCCCAGCACATGAACATGCAGCACTACCATCATCATCTCGGCTGGGTCGGCCCGCTGTTCTGGCCGTTTGCCTACGGCAGCGTCTTCTTCTTCGCGCTGTGGCCGGATGACTATGGCTTCTACGACCCGTTCTGGGCTTACGGCTACAACGACATCTACGAAGGCATCTTCTCGCCCTACGTCTATGACCACTATGTGCAGGGACCTGGCGCGCCCGCGCGGATGACGCAATTGGCGCAAGGCATGGCGGACGCCTGCGCCACCGAGGCGGCCGAAGTGACCGGCTGGCCGATCGATCAGATTCAGGCGACGGTCGAGCCGAGCGATCAGCAAAGGGCCTTGCTCGACGACCTCGGCAACGCCGTCGTGCAGGCGAGCGACACCATCAAGTCGAATTGCCCGACGAGCGTCGCGTTCACGCCAACCGGCCGGCTCGCGGCGATGCAGCAGCGCCTGCAAGGCATGGTGCAGGCGGTGAACATCGTCGAGCCGCCGCTCGGCAAATTCTATGATTCGCTCAACGACGAGCAAAAAGCCCGCTTCGACGCCATGGGTGCGGCCACGGCGGGTGCGGCCACGGCGGGTGCGACCACGGCGGATGCCGCCACGGCCGGGCAGGGGCGGCGCAACCAGCCGCCGGCGGAGGGAGGAAATCCGCAGGCCGCGTGCGGCAGCAACGTCACCGTCTGGCCGGCCGACAAGATCGATCGCATCGTGCAGCCGAACGACGCACAGCGGGCGAAGCTCGACGCGCTGCAATCGGCCGCCGCACAGGCCGCTGATGCGATCAAGGCCGCCTGTCCTTCCGGCGAACCGCCGCACACGCCGCCCGGCCGTCTCGCCGCGGTTGGCAAAAGGCTGCAGGCCATGCTGCAAGCCGTCGAGACGGTGCAGCCGGCGCTGCAGGATTTCGACAACTCGCTCGGCGACGACCAGAGGGCGCGCTTCAACACGATGGGCCGGCAACTCTCCGCGGTCGAGCAGTGATGCCGCCAAAAGCGAACGGACGGTCATAGGCCAGCAGCAGAACCACACAGACGGACGGCCGTGGCGAACATCGCCACGGCCGCGGCGATCGCCATCGGCCTGCCGATGTGGATCAGGGCGGTGGTCGGGCCACCCGCGCCGCTTGCCGACCTTGATTCCGCCACGGCGACATTCTGCTCTACATTGCCGACGGAGGCTCTCCGCGCCGCCGATTCGCGACACGACGCGCCGACGCCGCCAGCGCCCTCCGGGGATCGATCGCCATGACACTCCAGACGCAGGGTCCTCCGGCGCAGCGCACGACGGGCGCGGTCGACCCGATCTGGTTCGCGTCCTATCCGCCCGGCGTGCCCAAGAATATCGATCCGGATGCCTATCCG
>DATHNU010000357.1:0-10491 GCA_035485695.1 Reyranella sp.
GCGTCGTTCTTCCTGCAGATGTTCGCCCTGGTCTCGCCGCTGTTCTTCCAGGTCGTCATCGACAAGGTGCTGGTGCACCAGTCCTTGAGCACCCTCGACGTGCTGGTCATCGGTTTGCTGGCGATCGCGCTCTTCGAAACCGTTCTGGGCATCCTGCGGACCTACCTGTTCGCCCACACCACCAACCGCATCGACGTCGAGCTGGGCGCCCGCCTGTTCCGCCACCTGCTGGCCTTGCCGATGGCCTACTTCCAGGCGCGGCGGGTCGGCGATTCGGTGGCGCGCGTGCGCGAGCTGGAGAACATCCGCAATTTCCTCACCAGTTCGGCGCTCACCCTGGTCATCGACCTGTTCTTCGCCTTCGTGTTCCTGGGCGTGATGTTCTTCTATTCGCCGCTGCTGACGGCGATCGTGCTGGGCGCTTTCCCGTTCTACATCGCGATCTCGGCGGGGGTGACGCCGCTCTTCCGGCGGCGGCTCGGTGAGAAGTTCCAGCGCGGCGCCGAGAACCAGGCCTTCCTGGTGGAAAGCGTGACCGGGATCGAGACGCTGAAGGCCATAGCGGTCGAGCCGCAGATGCAGCGCCGCTGGGAAGAACAGCTCGCCGGTTATGTCTCTGCGAGCTTCCGCGTCCTGAGCCTCGGCAACACCGCGAGCCAGGGGGTCCAGCTCGTCAACAAGGTCGTCACCGCCGGCATCCTCTATTTCGGCGCCAGGCTGGTCATCGACGGCGGCCTGTCGGTCGGCGAGCTGGTGGCCTTCAACATCCTGGCCAGCCGGGTCAGCGCGCCGGTGCTGCGCCTCGCGCAGATGTGGCAGGATTTCCACCAGGCGCGCCTGTCGATCCACCGGCTGGGCGACATCCTCAACACCCCGGCCGAGCCGACCTACGCGGCGGGCCGGGCGCGGCTGCCGGCGATCCGCGGCGGCATCCGGTTCGACCATGTCATGTTCCGCTACCGCATCGACGGCCCGCAGGTCCTGCACGACGTCAGCTTCGACGTGCCGGCGGGACAGACGGTCGGCATCGTCGGGCCGTCGGGATCGGGCAAGAGCACCTTCGCCAAGCTCGTCCAGCGCCTCTACGTCCCGGAAAGCGGGCGCGTGCTGATCGACGGCATGGATCTCGCGATGGCCGACCCGGCCTGGCTACGGCGCCAGATCGGCGTCGTGCTGCAGGAGAACGTGCTGTTCAACCGCTCGGTGCGCGAGAACATCGCGCTCGCCGATCCGGCCATGCCGATGGAGCGTGTCGTTGCCGCGGCGCACCTTGCCGGCGCCCACGACTTCATCCTCGAGCTGACGGAGGGCTACGACACGATCATCGGCGAGCGCGGCTCGACCTTGTCGGGCGGCCAGCGCCAGCGCATCGCCATTGCCCGCGCGCTGGTCACCGACCCGCGCATCCTGATCTTCGACGAGGCGACGAGCGCGCTCGACTACGAAAGCGAGCGCGTCATCCAGCAGAATATGAAGGAGATCGCCAGGGGCCGCACGGTCCTGGTCATCGCCCACCGGCTGTCGACCGTGCGGACGATGGATCGCATCGTCACGCTCGAGCGCGGCCGCGTCGTCGAGGACGGCAACCACGACACCCTGATCAAGACTGGCGGCCGCTACGCGTCATTGCACCTGTTGCAGGCAGGCATCCATGAAGTCCATTGAACACGCCGTTCCCGCCGGGCCGGTAGCCCGGGTCGTCCCGCTCGTACCGAGGCAAGCGCGACGCGCCGAAGAGCTCGCCTTCCTGCCCGCCGCCCTTGAGATCGTCGAGACGCCGCCGTCGCCGACCGGCCGGGCGATCGCGGCCATCATCATCCTGCTGTTCTGCGCGGCGCTGGGCTGGGCGTGGTGGGGCACGATCGACATCGTGGCCTCGGCGACCGGAAAGATCATGCCGAGCGGGCGCACCAAGGTCATCCAGCCGTTCGAGACCGGCGTGGTGCGCTCGATCGAGGTGCAGGACGGGCAGGTGGTCAAGGCCGGCGACCTGCTGATCGAGCTCGATCCGACCGTGAATGCCGCGGAGCGCGATCACCAGCGCAGCGATCTGCTGGCCGAGCAGCTCAACATCGCGCGGTTGCACGCGGCGCTGGCGGGCGGGGACGATCCCCTGGCCGACTTCCGGCCGCCCCTCGATGCGGATCCGATACTGCTCAACACCCAGCGGGCGCTCTTGCTCAACCAGGTGAGCGAACACGAGGCCAAGATCGCGGCATTGGCGCGCCAGCAGGCGCAGAAAGAAGCCGAGCAGGCGACGATTTCGGCCACCATCCAGAAACTCGAGGCGCTGATTCCGGTGATCCAGCCGAGGGTCGACATGCGCAAGGCGCTGATGGACAAGGACCTGGGCTCGAAGCTCACCTATTACGAGACGCTGCAATTGCTGGTGGAGCAGCAGAAGGAGCTCGCCGTTCAGAAGAGCCACCTGCGCGAGGCGGAGGCGGCGGTGGCGGCGATCCGCGAGACGCGCCGGCAGGGCGAAGCCGAATATCGGCACACGCTCTCGGATGAACTCGCCAAGACCGAGCAGAAGGCGAGCGGGCTCGCCCAGGAACTGATCAAGGCCGAGCAGAAGACCAGGCTTCAGCGGCTCGTGGCGCCGGTGGACGGCATGGTGCAGCAGCTCGCGATCCACACGGTGGGCGGCGTCGTCACGCCCGCGCAGGCCCTGCTGGTCCTGGTGCCGAGCGACAGCCGGCTGGAGATCGAGGCCATGGTCTCGAACCGCGACATAGGCTTTGTCCGGCCCGGACAGGGCGTGGAGATCAAGGTCGATACCTTCAACTTCACTCGTTATGGCCTCCTGCATGGCCAGGTCCTGAGCGTCTCGCAGGATGCCATCGTGCGCGACCGGCCACGCGACCGTCCGGAGGAGCGCGGGCAGGGGGCGGCAGCCAACGAAACCAGCGAGCCCAAGGGCCAGGAACTGAACTACAGCGCCCGCATTTCCCTGGACCGCACGCACATGCAGATCGACGAGCAGATGGTCAATCTGGCGCCCGGCATGGCGGTCACGGCAGAGATCAAGACCGGCTCGCGCACGATCCTGAGCTATCTCCTGTCGCCCCTGCTGCGCTATCGCCAGGAGACTCTGCGGGAGCGGTAAGACCAGGTCGCAGAGCGCGGCCTTCAAATCCGCACAGGAGAAGGGGGAATTGGCCCGCCAGAATTCTCGAAACCCATCTGCAAATAAGTCTTACTTCCGTCCACGAGATCATGATAATGATTCGCAATTGCTGGCCGTCGAGCCGCAATTGTCTCGGGGGGAGTAGAGATGGCGCGTCGCGTTCCTGTGAAAACAGCCTTGGTTGGATTGCTCTTCGCACCTGGTGCAATGGCGCAGCAGCCGCCGGACCAGAATTCCCAGGCGCCGGACCCGACGCCGCCGCCCACCGAAAACAAGCCGGCCGATCCCAACGCCGCACCGGCTACCATGCAGCCCGTCACCGTGACCGGCTCGCGGCCCAGCGACGATTTCCAGACCAACAAGGTCTCGATCAACCGTCTGGGTGCTTCCGACCTGATGGACGTGCCGCAATCGGTCGTCGTCATCAACAAGGCGCTGATGGAATCGCAGGGTTCGACCTCGTTGCAGAGCGCCATCCGCAACGTGCCCGGCATCACGATCGGCGCCGCCGAAGGCGGGACCATCGGTAACAATTTCAACATCAACGGCTTCTCGGCCCGCACCGACCTCTATCTCGACGGCATGCGCGACCGCGGCCAGTACTATCGCGACGTCTTCGCGCTGGACGCGATCGAAGTCCTGTTCGGCCCGGCCTCGCTGCTGTTCGGCCGCGGCTCGACCGGCGGCGTCATCAATCAGGTGATGAAGAAGCCGGGGCTGAAGAAGTTCACCGACCTCAGCGCCTCGGTCACGACCAACGGTCTCGTGCGCGGCACGGCCGACGTGGACATACCGTTCGGCGAGGACAGCACCAGTGCTGCGCGCATCAATGCCATGTTCCAGTACGGCAAGGCGTCGACCTTGGACATGACGACCCTGCAGGATTTCGGCTTCGCGCCGGGCGTCAAGCTCGGCATCGGCACGCCCACCGAGATCACCCTGCAGGCCCTGCTGTTGCACAACCACGACCAGATACCGTACGGCGTGCCGCCGCTGAACGGCTTTCCGCTCAACGTGCCGCGCAACACCGAATACGGCTTCAGCGACGACGCCACCAACCAGGACGTCATCTCGCTGATCGCCACGGTCGACCATGCGTTCAACAAGGATTTCAAGCTGCGCAATCAGTCGATGTTCAACTTCGTGAACACTAACGTGCGCGAGACTGCGGGCCAGGCGGTCGGAACGGTGACTGCTGCCGGCTTCGTGCCGGCGGTCAACGGCCCCACCGGCACGCCGTTCAGCGGCGTGCCGCTCAACCAGCTCTTCATTCGCCAGCAGAGCCACGACCGCAACATCTACGACTTCACGCTCGACAACCAGACCGAGCTGACGGCGAAGTTCGACACCGGACCGTTCGGGCACACCTTCCTGCTCGGCGCCGAGCTCGCCTACGAGAGCTACTGGAACCAGAACTACTATCGCGCCGGCACCTGCAACGGCGTGCCCCTGCAGACACCTTTGGCGACGAACGGCTACACCGGCTGCGTGCCCGCGGGCTTCACGACCGGGTCGGCCAGCCCGGGCAACATTCCCCAGCAATATGGCAACCTGGCAACAGCCCAGGCCTACACCGCCGCCGGCTACTTCAACGACACCGTTCAGGTGCTGCCGTGGCTCAAGATCGTCGGCGGCCTGCGCTACGACTATTACTATGCGCAGGTCGGCAACTCGCAGAACTCGGCCAATATCTTCGGCAACACCACGATCCCCTACGCGGCGCAGGGCATCACTTATCTCAGCAGCCGTGCCGGTGCGATCGTCGAGCCGACGCGGTCGCAGTCGTACTACTTCTCCTACAGCACCTCGTTCAATCCGTCGCTCGAACAGCTCGTCCAGACGACCGGCACCAGCCAGCCATTGCCGCCGGAGCAGAACGAGGCGTTCGAAACCGGCGTCAAGTACGAGTTCTTCAACGGCAATCTGTCGCTGAATGCAGCGCTGTTCCAGATCACCAAGACCAATGCGCGCTCGCAGAATACCGACGGCACGTTCAGCGCCACCGGCACGGTGCGCGTCAAGGGCGTCAGGACCGGTGTCGCCGGTCGCATCACGCCCGAATGGCAGGTGTTCGGCGGCTACGCCTATCTCGATGGCCGCATCATCGACGGCATCGGCGCGGGCACTTCGGGCAACGTGCCGCTCAACACGCCCAGGGACTCGGCCACTCTTTGGTCGACCTACACCTTCAGGGAAACCTACGAGATCGGTGGCGGCGCAACCTATGTCGGGTATCGCTACGCCAACAATACCAACAGCGTGTCGGTGCCGGATTTCACCCGGCTCGACATGACTGCGGCGTA
The DNA here is from genome assembly GCA_035485695.1 of Reyranella sp. Taxonomy (GTDB): domain Bacteria; phylum Pseudomonadota; class Alphaproteobacteria; order Reyranellales; family Reyranellaceae; genus Reyranella. The sequence goes on from DATHNU010000357.1 coordinate 5,434, forward strand.
TCGTCAGCCGACTTTTGACGTGCGCTTGAATATCTTCAACCTGACGAACGTGATGTATTACGAGCAGGTCATCGCATCGGACGGTGGTCGCGCGGTCCCGGGTTCCGGCCTGACGGCGATGCTCACTTATACGCACCACCTGTAAGGAGGCCACCCGCCGGGGCCATGCTGGTCTGTGTTCCCAACGTTCTCGACGCCGCACAACTGGTGAGCGTGCGTGAGCGGCTCGACCGTGCCAACGAGGCATGGGTCGATGGTCGCGTCACGGCGGGCTACCAGGGCGCGCCGGTCAAGTTCAACCAGCAGGTCGACGAGCGCTCCGCCGTCGCGCTCGCCTGTCAGCGCATCATCGTGTCGGCGCTCGAGCGCAACCCGACCTTCATCAGCGCGGTCCTGCCCAACGCGATCTATCCGCCGATGTTCAATCGCTACAGCGAAGGCATGAAGTTCGGCGCCCACGTCGACGGCAGCGTGCGTCTTCACCCGCACGATGGCCGCAAGCTCAGGACCGACGTGTCGGCCACGCTCTTCCTCACCAATCCCGACGAGTACGATGGCGGCGAGCTTCAGGTCGAGGATACGTTCGGACGGCACAGCATCAAGCTGGGCGCCGGCGACATGGTGGTCTATCCGGCGACCAGCCTGCACCAGGTGTCGCCGATCACGCGTGGCGTGCGCACGTCGTGCTTCTTCTGGGTCCAGAGCCTGATCCGCGACGACAGCCAGCGGGCGCTGCTGCACGACATGGACAACGCCATCCAGCGTCTCAACCAGACGAATGCCGACGAGGTTGCCCGGCGAACGCTGATCGGCTGCTACCACAACCTCGTCCGGCAATGGAGCGAGACCTGATGGCCGACGCCGGCGCCACGGTGCTCGCTAGCGACCGGATCAACCGACGGCTGGCGTTCGTGCGCTGGGTGCGCCGGACGCACGGCTGGTTCGGCCTGTGGGGCGCCATCCTCGGGCTGCTCATGGGCTTCAGCGGCATCTGGCTGAACCATCGCAACGTCCTCAAGCTGGACTTGCCCGGGCAACAGCAGATCAATGCCCAGCTTGAGCTGCCCGACCCGCGGCCGGCCACGATCGACGCCCTGGCGGCCTGGCTGCAGCAGACCTTGAAACTCGACGGTCCGGCCAACACTATGCGGGTCGATCGCTCCCGGCCGGTGGCTTGGACGGAGCGGGACGCCGACAGAGGGGCGGAGCGGGCAGGCGAGCGCCGTTCGCTGATGCAGCCCGAACGCTGGACTGTGAATTTCGGCGGCCCGAACAGGATCATCCAGGCCGAGTACTGGGTCGGCAACAAATCGCTGGGCGTGCGCACCACGGAGAACGGGTTCGTGGCGACGCTCACCAATCTGCACAAGGGCGTGGGCATGCCGGTGCCGTGGATTCTGCTGATCGATACGCTGGCGGGAAGCCTGATCTTCCTGTCGATCAGCGGCGCCATCCTGTGGTGGGAGACCCATCGCCGGCGCCGGGTCGGCCTGGCGATCTTCGGCGTGTCGGTGGCCGTGACGGTGGCGATCGCGCTGTCGCCGCTGCAGTGGTGAGGCAGGGTCCGTGAGCCACGATACCCCTCCTGCCATCCCGCGGCTGCGCGACGAGATCACGCCGACCTACAAGGAACCGCTGACGCCGACCGTGAAGCGCGCGCTGCTGGCGCTGGTGATCTTCTTCCATGTCGGCGGCGGCTGGGCGCTGACCCAGGTCGAGCCGGTGAAGCTCATCGTCGGCGACATCGCGCCCATGGAAGTCCGCATGGTGCCGGCCGAGCAGGCGGCGCAGCCCGATCCGCCGCTCGACGAGCCGCCGCCGCTGCCCGAGGTGCCGCCGCCGCCGCCCGAACTCGCAACTATGGTCGAACCGCCGCCGCCCGACCTGCCGCCGCCGGTCTTCCCGGTCGAGGCGCCGCCGCCACCGCCGCCGCCACAGCCGGAAAAGCCCAAGCCGCCCCCGCCCAAGCCGGTACAGAAGCGGCCGCCGACACCGCAGGCGCCGGTCGAGGCCCAGCCGCAGCAGGCGGCGCCAGCGGCCCCGGCGGCGCCCAAGACGGTATCGGCCTCGCAATTGGGCTACGTCGTGCCGCCCAATCCGATCTATCCGGCGCGCTCGCGCAAGGCGGGCGAGCAAGGCAATGTGATGATCCGCGTGTTGATCGACGTCACCGGCCGGCCGGCGCAGGTCTCGCTGCAGACCTCGTCGGGCCATCCCGAGCTCGACCAGTCGGCGCTGAGCGCCGTGCGCGCCGCGCAGTTTCGACCCTATGCCGAAGGCGGCCTGACGCAGGCGGTGTGGGTTCTTGTCCCGATCAATTTTGTGTTGCGGTAGGAGAGTAGACCATGGGCGACGCATCATCCCTGGGCTTCGGCCATTTCCTCCAGCAGTCCGACATCGTCGCACGGGTGCTGCTGGTCGTTCTCGTCCTGATGTCGGCGATCTCCTGGTACCTGATCGTCTACAAGGGCATCAGCCTGGTCATCCGCCAGAAGCGCAGCAAGAAGTTCCTGGACTTCTTCTGGAGCGCCACCTCGCTCGAGGCGGTGCAGAACGAGCTCAACGTGCACGGCGTGCGCGAGCCGTTCGGCCACCTGACGGCGCATTCGCTGCATGCCCAGGCGCATCACGCCAAGTTCGGCGCGGCCAAGCTCGAGGAGACCGGCAGCGAGCAGGAGTTCCTGACGCGCACCATCAAGAAGGTGCTCGACGAGGAGACGACGTCGCTCGAGAACGGCCTCACCATGCTGGCCACGATCGGCGCCACCGCGCCCTTCGTCGGCCTGTTCGGCACGGTGTGGGGCGTCTATCACGCGCTGGTGGCGATCGGCATGTCGGGCTCGGGCATGCTCGACAAGGTGGCGGGTCCGGTCGGCGAGGCGCTGATCATGACCGGCATCGGCCTGGCCGTCGCCCTGCCGGCGGTCATGGGCTACAACTGGCTGACCCGCTCCAACCGCGTGCTGACCGCCAAGCTCGACGCCTTTGCCTTCGAGCTCCTGACCTTCCTGTCGATGGGCCGCGCGCTGCAGGCCACCGGCCGCGGCGCCAAGCCGGGCAGCGTGCCGCTCGCCGCCGTCAACTACTAGCCGGGAGAATCATCATGGCATTCGGAAGCTTCGACCGGAAAAACGCCTCCCAGCCCATGGCCGAGATCAACATGGTGCCGTTGATCGACGTCGTGTTGGTGCTGCTGGTGATCTTCATCGTGACGGCGCCGCTCTTGACCAACGCCGTCAAGCTCGACCTGCCCAAGGCGACCTCGAACGCCGACATCCAGAAGCCGGAGAAGGTCGAGTTCGCCATCGATGCCAGCGGCTCGCTGTTCTGGAACGGCGAGCGCATCAGCCGCGAGGACGCGGTCACGCGCTTCACCGAGGCGGGCACCAAGCGCCCGCAGCCAGAAATCTACCTGCGCGCCGACCAGGGCGTGGCCTACCGCTATGTCGCCGAGATGCTGGCCGACGCCTCCAAGGCGGGTCTGAGCAAGATCGCGTTCGTCAGCGAGCCAGCGCGGTAGGCTGGGTGCGCAACTCCTCAGGCGAAGTAACCTTCGGCTTGTGTCGCGCGTCTTTGTCGATCGCAAGGAAGATCGCGCCACTGGAGTGGCGCGCCCCCAGCATCAATTGTACTTGCGCAGTTCGAGCTGGCCGATCTGGTTGCGGTGGACCTCGTCCGGTCCGTCGAGAAGGCGAAGCGCCCGCGCCGTCGCATAGGCCTTGGCCAGGCCGAAATCGCCGGACAGGCCGGCCGCACCGTGTGCCTGGATCGCCATGTCGACCACGATCGACAGCATCTTCGGAACGGCGACCTTGATCATGGCGATCTCGGCTCGCGCCACCTTGTTGCCGACCGTGTCCATCATGTAGGCGGCCTTGAGCACGAGCAGGCGTGCCTGCTCGATCATGATGCGCGCCTCGGCGATGCGTTCCAGCGTGACCGTCTGCTCGGCCAGCGGCTTGCCGAAAGCCACGCGGGATTTCACCCGCTTGCACATGTCCTCGAGGGCGCGCTCGGCCAGGCCGATCGCGCGCATGCAGTGGTGGATACGACCCGGGCCCAGCCGGCCCTGGGCGATCTCGAAGCCGCGGCCTTCGCCCAGCAGGATATTGGCGCGCGGCACGCGGACGTTCTCGAACAGCACCTCGGCATGACCGTGCGGCGCATCGTCGTAGCCGAACACCGAGAGCGGGCGCAGCGTCTTCACGCCAGGCGTGTCCATCGGCACCAGCACCATCGATTGCTGGCGATGCCGATCCGGATTGGATGGATCGGTCTTGCCCATGAAGATGATGATCTTGCAGCGCGGGTCGGTAGCCCCGGTGGTGTACCATTTGCGGCCGTTGATAACGTATTCGTCACCGTCGCGCTCGATCGAGCTCTCGATGTTGGTGGCGTCGCTCGATGCCACCGCCGGCTCGGTCATTGCGAAGGACGATCTTATCTCGCCCGCAAGCAAAGGCTCCAGCCAGCGCTCTTGTTGCGCCGGCGTTCCATAGCGCGCCAGCACCTCCATGTTGCCGACATCCGGCGCCGAGCAGTTGAAGATTTCGGGAGCCAGGTGGGAGCGGCCCATGATTTCGCACAACGGCGCGTATTCCAGGTTGGTCAGACCCGGTCCGTGCGCCTCGTCCGGCATGAACAGGTTCCATAACCCGGCCGCCTTGGCCTTCGGCTTCAATTCCTCGACGATCGGCTGCACCGCCCAGGCGCCGCACTGTTCCGATGCATGAAAGAAGCGGTCCTCGTTCGGATAGATGTGCGCGTCCATGAAGGCTTCGAGTCGCGTCTTGGCCTCGTGCGCCCTGGTCGATAATTCGAACATTGTCATCCGGCCCTACTCAAGCCGACTGCTTTCGCCAACGCATCGGACGACAGGCGACCCAATACCGCGTCCCGATCCCAATGTCCGGTGGCCGGCCAGGCCTTCACCTTCGCGCGCTCCACTTCACGCTTGGTCGCAGACCGCGGGAAATCGTCCACGAAAGCGATGTAGCGCGGGACTTTGAAAGCGGCGAGCGAGGCAAGGCACCAGCGGATCAATTCGATCTCCGATGG
>DATHNU010000358.1:0-3614 GCA_035485695.1 Reyranella sp.
CCTTCGGCTCGACCGGCTTCACGCCGGTCAATCGCGAGCAATTGAAGGGCACGCGCGAGGAGGCGATCGAAGGCAACGCCCGCCCCGGCATCCGCCGCGGCGAGCTGGTGCTGAAGGAAGGCATGGGGCTGGAGATCGAGCCCAATGCCTGCCTCGGCATGGTGCGGGTCAACATCGGCGCCGCCGTCCTGGTGACGTCGCGCGGTGCGGAAGAATTGAACGAGTTGCCGACGCGCGTGCGGCACGTCCGCTAGCGCCCTCCCCTGCCCTGCTCTAGGCTTTGCGCCGCTGCTGGGGAGGGTGCGTGAAGACCAAGGCTGCCGTTTGCTACCAGGCCGGCAAGGAGCTCGAGATCGAGACCGTCGATCTCGACGGGCCGAAGTTCGGCGAGGTGCTGGTCGAGATCAAGGCGTCGGGCGTCTGCCACACCGACGAGTTCACGCGCTCGGGCGGCGATCCCGAAGGCCTCTTCCCGGTGATCTTCGGCCACGAGGGCGCAGGCGTCGTGGTCGACGTGGGGCCGGGCATCATATCGCTCAAGAAGGGCGACCACGTGATCCCGCTCTACACGCCCGAATGCCGCCAGTGCAAATCCTGCCTCTCGGGCAAGACCAACCTCTGCACCGCGATTCGCGGCACGCAAGGCCAGGGCGTGATGCCCGACGGCACCTCGCGCTTTTCGCTCAAGGGCAAGAAGATCCACCACTACATGGGCTGCTCGACCTTCTCCAACTACACCGTGCTGCCCGAGATCGCGCTGGCGAAAATCCGACCCGACGCGCCGTTCGACAAGGTCTGCTACATCGGCTGCGGCGTCACCACCGGCATCGGCGCGGTGATCAACACCGCCAAGGTCGAGCCGGGCGCCAACGTCGTCGTGTTCGGCCTGGGCGGCATCGGGCTCAACGTCCTGCAGGGCGCGCGCATGGTGGGCGCCAGCATGATCGTGGGCGTCGATCTCAATCCGGCGCGCGAGGCGCTCGGCCGCAAGTTCGGCATGACCCACTTCGTCAATCCGGAAAAGCTTGAGGGCAAGGATCTGGTGGCGCACATCGTCGAGGTGACCGACGGCGGCGCCGACTACAGCTTCGAATGCGTCGGCAACACCAGGCTGATGCGCCAGGCGCTGGAATGCTGCCATCGCGGCTGGGGCAAATCGGTGATCATCGGCGTGGCCGGGTCCGGCCAGGAGATCGCCACGCGGCCCTTCCAGCTGGTGACCGGCCGGCACTGGCTGGGCACGGCGTTCGGCGGCGCCAAGGGCCGGCGCGACGTGCCCAGGATCGTCGACTGGTACATGGACGGCAAGATCGACATCGATTCGCTGATCACCCACACCATGCCGGTCGAGAAGATCAACGACGCCTTCGACCTGATGCACAAAGGCGAATCGATTCGCAGCGTCGTCACCTTCTAGAGGAAACCATGCGCAGGATCGGCAACGCCACCATCGAGAGGGCCGAGGAGATCGGCGGGCCGGGCTTCGCCGCCGCGCGCATGTTCCCCCGCTTCGACCAGCAGACCTTCGACGCCCAGAAGGGCTGGATGAAGCCCGACCATGTCGCCGGCGACAACGACAAGCTGGTGCTCAGCATCCATACCTGGATCGTCAAGACGCCCCGACACACGATCCTGATCGACACCTGCCTGGGCAATCACAAGCAGCGCCAAAATCCCGGCTGGAACAACCTCGACACGCCGTTTCTCGATCGGCTGAAGGCCTGCGGCTGCCCGGCCGATTCGGTCGACTTCGTGATGTGCACGCACCTGCATGTCGATCACGTGGGATGGAACACCAGGCTCGAGAACGGGCGCTGGGTGCCGACCTTCCCCAACGCCAGGTACCTCTTCGCCAAGCGCGAGTACGCGCACTGGGAGGGCGAACGCAAGACCCAGGGCGAGGGCGTGGTCAATGGCGGCTCGTTCGACGATTCGGTGCTGCCCGTCGTCGAGGCCGGCAAGGCGGTCATGATCGAGAGCGACCACCAGCCCGATCCGCTGCTCACCATCAGGGACTATCCCGGCCACACGCCGGGCTCGATCGCGATCAATCTCAAGGATGGCGGCCAGCAGGCCAGTTTCGCGGGCGACATCATGCATCACCCCATCCAGGTCTATCATCCCGACTGGTCGAGCCAGTTCTGCTGGGACCAGGCCATGGCGGCGCGCTCGCGGCGCCAGCTCCTGGAGGATTGCGTCGAGGCCAACGCGCTGCTCTGCCCCGCCCATTTCGCCGGCGCCAATGCGGGGTACGTCAAGCCCGAGCGTGACTCCTTTCGCATTGAATGGGATCGGCAATGAGCGTCTTCGCCGGGGGCGCGCCACTCCCGTGGCGCGTCATATCTCGAACCACCAAAGATCGCGCCACTCACGGCGGAGTTTACTCCGCCTCGGTGGCGCGCCCCCAGCGATGAAGCTCGAGCCCCTCCTCGACGGCCTCTCCTTCGGCGAAGGGCCGCGCTGGCATGAGGGCAAGCTGTGGTTCTCCGACTTCTATGTCCATCAGGTGAGGACGGTCGACGAGCAGGGCCATGCCGAGACCATCGTCGAAGTGCCGGGCCAGCCCTCCGGCCTGGGCTGGCGGCCCGACGGCACCATGCTGATCGTGAGCATGACCGACCGCCGGCTGATGCGGTTCGCCGACGGCACGCTCTCCGTCGAGGCCGAGCTGAAGCCGCTGGCGACCGGCCATTGCAACGACATGGTGGTCGACGGCAAGGGCCGCGCCTATGTCGGCAATTTCGGCTACGACCGGCACGCCGGCGAAGCGGAGCGCACGGCCTGCCTGGTGCGCGTCGATCCCGACCGCTCCGTGCACCAGGCGGCCGACGCGCTGCTGTTTCCCAACGGTACGGTGATCACGCCCGACGGCAAGACCATGGTCGTGGCCGAGACCTTCGCCCATCGCCTGACGGCGTTCGACGTGGCGGAAGACGGCACGCTCGCCAACCGGCGCCTGTGGGCCGCCATCGACGGCTGCTATCCCGACGGCATCTGCCTCGACCGGGAAGGCGCCATCTGGGTCAGCGATCCGTTCGGCCGGCGCGTCCTGCGCGTGCTGGAGGGCGGCAAGATCACGGCCAACCTCGATCTCGCGCCGCGCGGCGCCTATGCCTGCATGTTGGGCGGCGCCGACCGGCGCACGCTGTTCGTGGTCACCAACAGCGCCAGCGGCCCGGCTGCGGCCGGCAAGCGCGACGGCCGCATCGAGACCATGCGGGTGGATGTGCCAGGGGTGGGCTGGCCGTAGGATCAGGAGCGGGGATTTTAGGGGGAAGCGATGAAGGGTCCGGAGGATGATGCCGGCTTGACCGGCAAGGTCGCGATCGTGTCGGGCGGCGGTGCGGTGGGCGACGGTATCGGCAACGGCCGCGCCGCGGCGATCCTGCTGGCGCGCGCCGGCACAAGGGTGCTGGTGGCCGATCTCGACATCAAGCTCGCCGAGCGGACGGCCGAGATGATCAAGGCCGAGGGCGGCCACGCCGCCGCCCATGCCGGCGACATGACCAAGGAGGTCGAGTGCAAGCGGCTGGTCGATTCGGCGGTCGACCGCTGGGGCCGGCTCGACTTTCTCGACAACAATATCGGCATCGGCAGCCGCGGCAGCGTGGTCG
>DATHNU010000359.1:0-4452 GCA_035485695.1 Reyranella sp.
CATCACGGCGCCCAGACCAGCCGGCGTGGCGCCTAGAAGCGTCAGCACGCGATCCATGTCGGACGCCTCGAAGTTGAAGGCGATGTCGGCGCGCGGCTGGGGCGCCGAATAGTGCCTCACCGTGCCGCGCACCGCGAAGCGCGCGCCGGCGAAATTCGACACCGCAATGTCGTTCAGCCGCAAGGTGCTGCCGCGCAGGGCGACGTCGACAGCGATGCCGGAGATCGTCTCGCTGCGCCAGATCAGCTTGCCCACATTGGCCTTCAGCCCGACCGTTGGGCCGAGCACCGGCGGAACGGAAGCCGAAGCGGCGGGCGCGGCCGCGCCTTGGCTGGCAGGCGCCGGCCCGAGGAAGGAATCGAGGTCGAGCGTGTCGAGCTGGACCTGCGTCACGATCGACAGCGGCACGCCGAAGGTCACGTCGATGCCGGCTCTGCCTTTGAGGTCGTCGAGCTCGAAGACGGCGTCGCTCACCTGCACGTTGCCGCCGCTCGAGGACATCCTGCCCTTCATGCTGAGACGCGTGAGCTTGTTGGCCGGCAACGACGAGACGTCGATATCGAGCCAAGCCAGAGTCTCGCGGAGCTTCGGTCCAACGAGGCTGAACTCGCCCGAGGCTGCGGGCCGCGCCGGATCACCCGAAAAGGTCGAGCTCGCCTGCAGCACTATATCGCCCGGCAAGGTGGCGCTGAGCTTGGGCACGGCGACCACGCCGGCGCGCGCCTCGAGCTCGATCGCCACGTTGCGCACCGGCTGCCTGTCATAGACGACCTCGCCGACGTCGAGCGCGAGCTTAGCACCCATGCTGGCGAGCAGGCTGGGCCCGGCGGGCGGCGCGGGGTCGGCAGACGATCCGGCCGGCGGCGGTGTCGGCGGCTCGGGCTCGGCCGGACGGGCGATCGCCGCCAGCCATCGATCGAGATCGACCTTGGCGGCCGTGAGCTTGCCCTCGATCGCCGGCGCGGGCTTCAAGGTGAGCGCAAGCGAGCCCGAGAAGCTGTCCTGGCCCAGCGCCAGCTTGAAATCCCTGGCCGCGACGGCGGTCTGCGAGACGTCGACGCTGCCGTCGAAAGTGAACTTGCCGGCGAGCAACGGCGGCAGCCTGGGCTCCGGCTGGCCGGCGATCTTGGCCAGGGTTTCGGCGAAGACGACCAGATTGTCGGCCGAGCTCGACGCCAAGCCGACGGCCCGCGCGTTCGCTCCGAATTCGCTCAGCGTGCCCCTGAAGGAGAACTTGCCGCCGCCCGCCTCCAGCGCAACCTGCGCAATGTAGCCCGACGCCGCCTTGGCGCCGACCGCAAGGTCGAGCCTGAGCGGCGTGCCGTTGAGGGTGGCGCTGCCGGCCAACGAATAGGGCCCCTCGGTCGAACCGACCGAGGCGCTGAAATTGGCTTTCTCGGCGATGATGGAGAGACCGGCTTGTGAGTCGCTGAAGATCAGCGTGCCGTTCTCGATGGCGAGCCGGCCGAGCGACACCGGCAGGGGCGTGGCGGGGCGTGGCGCCGCGGGCTTGGCCTCGGCGACCGAGGGGGCGAATTCCCAGTTCGGTTTGCCCTCGGCGTTGACCTCGAGGACGATCTTGGGCTCGACCAGCGTCACCTCGCTGACGTCAATCGTCCCCGTCAGCAAGGCAAGCAGGGAGAACCGCACGGTGACCGACTTCACCTCCACCATGTTGGGGTTCTTCGCCCCCGCGACGTTGAAGAATTTGACGCCCGTGACGGTGGCTGTGGGTAACGGCAGCAAGCTGAGGGAGACCGGGCCGTCGAGGATCAGGTCGCGGCCAGTCGCTTTCTTGACCGCCGTGATGACCTCGGCCTTGCGGGCATTGAGATCGATGAGGCTGGGTGCGACGAGCAACGCCACAATCAGCAGGCCGACGAAGCCGGCGGCGCCGATCAGCAGTCTCTTGCGCAGGGTCGGTGTCATGGAACGCCCCCGTTGCCAGACATCGAGAGACTAGCGCATCGGCCGCCGGCGCGGCATAGACATTTGGGGATGAGCAGAGCGACGGAAAACATGGCCGACATCGTCAACCTGAAACGCGCTCGCAAGGACAAGGCGCTGCGCGAACGCCAAAGCGAAGCGGAGGCCAACCGCCGCCGCTTCGGCCGGACCAGGGCGCAGAAGGCCGCCGACAAGAACGCCGAGGCGCGCAATCGTCGCGACATCGACGGCAAATTGATCGAGCGCGAGAAGCCTTGAGATCTGCCGGACCGTGGGCCTCCAGGCCCGCATCTTTTCCGCGCCGAGACACGCGATTGCAGTCCTGGGCGGGTCTGGAGACCCGCGGTCCAGTGAACGCCCTAACGCGGCAGGCGATTGAGCGCCAGCCGCTCGAAGAACGCACGCGTGCCCTGGTCGGCGCCGGGGCCGGCGACGGCGCGCACGTTGGTCAATTCCAGGCGCTGGCCGCTGTCGGCATCGATCAGCACCGGCTCGAGCGGCCGGCCGTCGCCGCGATTGACGAGATCCATCGGCTTGCCGCTGCGCGCCGCGGCGCCAAAGCGGTCGCCCCACTGCTTCAGCCCGACGATGACGGTGAACAAGGCGGCACCCTTGTCGGTCAGGCGATATTCATGGCGCAGCGGCCGCTGGCGGTAGGCGGTCTTGCGGAAGATGCCGGCCTCGACGAGCTTCTTGAGCCGCGCCGTCAGCACATTGCGCGCGATGCCGAGATTTTCCTGGAAGTCGTCGAAGCGGCGCACGCCGTAGAAGGCGTCACGGACGATCAGCAAGGTCCACGGCTCGCCCACGACATCGAGCGCCGAGGCGATCGAACAGTTCATCTGCTCGTAGGAGGTGCGCCGCATGGCGGGAAAGTATAGGCCCGCACGAGCGCGGCGCAATCTGCCCGGCTCCGCGCGATATTTGCGTTGCGAAGGAACCTAACGCTGCGGTCGCGGGCGCGGCGCCAGCCGCAACGCCACGTAGCCGACCAGTGCCGAGAGCAGCGAGCCCGCGAGCACACCCAGCCGCACCTCTGCGTGATGCGCCGCATCTTCGAAGGCCAGCGTGCCGATGAACAGGCTCATGGTGAAGCCGATGCCGCCCAGGATCGCTACACCGTACAGGCGGGCCCACGAGCCGCCGGCCGGCATGGCGGCAATGCCCAGGACGATCAGCAGGCCCGCGCCCAGCATGATGCCGATCTGCTTGCCCAGGAACAGGCCGGCCACGATGCCGAGCGGCAGCGGTGCAACGAGGCTCGTCAGCGACAGCCCGGCGAGCGGCAGCCCGGCATTGGCGAAGGCGAAGACCGGCATGATGAACCAGGCCGACCAGGGCTTGATCGTATGTTCGAGGCGGATGGCCGGCCGAGCTGCATCCGCCTCGCCTGCGGGTTTCAGCGGAATGAACAGGGCGAGCACGACGCCCGCCAACGTGGCATGCACGCCCGACTCCAGCACCGAGACCCAGAGCAGCGCGCCCAGCACAAGATAGGGCGCGAGGCGCCGCACGCCGGTCGCGTTCAGGATCGCCAATCCCGCGATGAAAAGTCCGGCGAGCGCCAGGGCCAGCATCGAGAGCTTCTCTGTGTAGAAGATCGCGATGATGAGGATGGAGCCCAGATCGTCGACGATGGCGAGCGTCGTCAGGAACACTTTCAAGGCCAGCGGCACGCGGTTGCCCAGCGCGGCCAGCACACCCAACGAGAAGGCGATGTCGGTGGCGGCCGGGATGGCCCAGCCGCGCAGCGCCACCGGGTCGCTCCAGTTGAAGGCGGCGTAGAGGACGGCCGGCACGGCCATGCCGCCGATGGCGCCGGCGATCGGCAACCCCACCTGCGAGGGTTGCGACAGCGAGCCTTCCATGATCTCGCGCTTGATCTCGAGGCCGACCACCAGGAAGAAGAACGCCATCAAGCCGTCGTTGATCCACAGCAACAGCGGCTTGTCGAGATCGATGAGCTTCCAGGTGAAGCCGAGCCTGGTGTCGAGCAGACCCTGGACCGCGCCGGCGAGCGGCGAATTGGCGAGCACCAGCGCCAGCAACGCCGCCGCCAGCAGCGGCAGCGCCGATGCCGCTTCGCCGTCGATGAACTCCCTCAGCCGGTTCACCCGCACATCATCCCCCGGACAGCAAAACGCCCGGGTCTTGCGACCCGGGCGTCCCGCTGAAAATTCAGATCCTGACTAGTCGCGGCTCTGTCCCATGAAAGCCATGAGGAACTGGAACAGGTTCACGAAGTCGAGGTAGAGGCTCAGCGCGCCGAAGATGGCGACCTTTTCGGCCGTGTCCGTGCCCCAGGCCTCGGCATATTGCTCCTTGATCTTCTGGGTGTCGTAGGCGATCAGGCCCGAGAAGATCAGCACGCCCGCGGCCGAGATGATGAAGCTCATCGTGCCCGACGGGAAGAACATGTTGACCAGACCGGCCAGGATCAGGCCGATCAGTCCCATGAACAGGAACTTGCCGAAGGCGCTGAGATCTTTCTTGGTCGTGTAGCCG
>DATHNU010000360.1:0-2050 GCA_035485695.1 Reyranella sp.
TCAGCCCTTCGCCAGCTCGGAGAACACGGTGCGCTTCTGCGCCCGGGAGGGCATCACGCCCATCCTGCCGCCGATGCTGCCGGTCTACGAGGAGAAGCTCTATAGCGTCTATTCCGAGGTCTCCGGCAGGCCCAAGGGGCAGGGCGTGGGCGTTCTGCGCGACGTTATCATCACCGACACCGATGAAGAGGCGATGGCGCTGTGGCGCGATTCCGGGCAGTTCTCCGGCCGCGCCTGGTTCGAGCCGTTCGGCTTCCGCCGCGGCATGCAGGACCCCAAGACCGGCAAGTTCCCGACCTCCGAGGAGGTGATCGCCCTGGGCTATGCCTATGTCGGCACCGTTGACACGGTTTTGCGGGCCATGGAAACGCAACAAAAACGCCAGCCCGTCGATTGGGTGTTCTGCTACACTTACAACAGCCTGGTGCCGCACCCGATCCTGATGAAATCGATCGAGACGTTCTGGACCAAGGTGATGCCGCGTTTCCGATAGACCCTGGAGGATGGCCATGGGCATGTTGAGCGACGAGGAACGAGCCAGACTCATCCCGGCCGAACTGGCCGCCAACCCGACGCCGGTGCCGACCCAGGTCGTCTCCAGCGACGAATTCCTGCCCATCCCGCAGACCGAACGCCAAAAGCGGGTCGAGGCGCGCATGAACGCGCTGGCCGACGACTACGGCAAGAAGAACGGCCTGTCGCGCCGGCGCTTCTTCCAGACCGCGGCCGGCATGGCGACGGCCTTCGTCGCCATGAACGAGGTCTACGGCCCGCTCTACGGCGCCTCGCCGGCCGAGGCGAAGAGCGTCGACCTCGCCCAGGCGCGTGCCGATGGCCTTAAAGACCAGTTCATCATGGACGTGCACACGCACTTCCTGCGCGACGACACGCGGCTGGAGGGTTTTGTGCGCGGCCGTGAGGCGGTGGGGCAGGCCGGCTGGAATCCGGAACTCGCCGGCAAGCCACAAACCCTTGACGATCTGAAGTATCCCAACTGGTTCAAGGAGATCTATCTCGACAGCGACACCAAGGTGGCTCTGATCAGCGGCTCGCCGTCGGAGGATCCGCGCGACTGGTTCTTGACCAACGACATGAAGCTCGACGCGCGCACGCGGGTGAACCAGGCGGCAGGCTCGAGACGCTGCCTGTCGCACGCCATCTTCACGCCGGGCTACCCGGGCTGGATGGACGAGGTCGACCGCGCCATCGCCACGCTCAAGCCCGATTCGTGGAAGGGCTACACGGTCGGCGACAACACCAACAAGGACCTGTCGACCCATCCCTGGCGCATGGACGACGAGAAGTTGGTCTATCCCTTCTACGAGAAGATCGTGAAGGCGGGCTACGACATCGTCTGCGTGCACAAGGGCCTCTATCCGCCCTCGACGGAGCAGCGCTGGCCCAACCTCACCGGTTACGCCACGGTCGATGACGTCGGCAAGGCGGCCAAGGACTGGCCGCAGATCCGGTTCGTGATCTACCACTCGGCCTTCCGCTGGACCGGCGCGCCCGGCGCCGCGACCGACGGCTACGCCCAGTTCGAGAAGACCGGCCGGGTCGAATGGACCAGCGACCTTGCTGACATCCCGGCCAAATACGGCGTCAGCAACGTCTACGCCGACCTGGGCCAGATCTTCGCCCAGACCACGGTGGTCGAGCCGCGCCTCTGCGCCGCCCTGATGGGCATGTTGGTCAAGGGCATGGGCGTCGATCACGTCGTGTGGGGCACCGACGCGGTGTGGACCGGCGCGCCGCAATGGCAGATCGAGGGCCTGCGCCGGCTCGAGATTCCCGAGGAGATGCGCAAGAAACACGGCTTCGCAGCACTTGGACCGGCCGACGGCCCGGTCAAGCGCGCCATCTTCGGCGAGAACTCGGCCAGGATGTACCGCTACGAGATCAAGAAGGCGGCATGGCGCGACGATCGCTTCGCCGCCATCAAGTCCGACTACGAGCGGCGCGGCCGCGATCCTTCGAACCTGCGCTACGGCTTCGTCGCGCCAAGCTGACAACGCAGCTGTTCGGCGTCAAAATTGCATTCGGTCGGGGG
>DATHNU010000361.1:0-2369 GCA_035485695.1 Reyranella sp.
CGCATCGTGTGCTTCGGCAACGGCAAGCCGCTGCCGTCGCCCGAGGCCAAGGTCTTCATCTCGTCGGCCGACTGGATGCCGCGCAACCTCGACCGCAGGGTCGAGCTCTTGTGTCCGGTCGAGAATCCGACGGTGCACGAGCAGGTGCTCGACCAGATCATGGTCGCCAACCTCAAGGACGACGGCCAGAGCTGGATCATGGCGCCGGACGGTTCCTACAGTCGCCCGCATCCGGGCAAGGAACCCTTCATCGCGCACCACTATTTCATGACCAATCCGTCGCTGTCCGGCCGCGGCAGCGCGCTGAAGCTGAGCGGCGCGGTCCCCCGGCTGGTGCTGCGCTCCTGAGGCTGTTCCAGGAACCGGCAACGGCCGTCCCGGCGCCGTCCGCGGCGCCAGGTCGCGCTCGAATCGTCAATGCAATCCCGCGCGGTTTCGGCTAGAGGGAGCGCGCATGGACGGCGAAACGACCGCAGACGCCCCAGCATCGAACCCGCCAAGTTCGAGCGGAGCCATCGGCAAGGGCCGCGTCGGCATCATCGACGTCGGCTCGAACTCGATCCGTCTCGTCGTCTACGAGCGGGCAAGCCGGGCGCCGCTTCCGGTCTTCAACGAAAAGGTGCTGTGCGGCCTGGCCCGTGGGCTCGACGCCACCGGCCGCCTCAATCCGGAAGGCGTCGAGATGGCGCTGGCCAACATCGACCGTTTCACGACGCTCGCGCACAACATGAAGGTGACGTCGCTCGACCTCCTGGCGACCGCCGCCGTGCGCGACGCCGCCGACGGCGAGGATTTCATGCGCGAGCTCGAACGGCGGCCCGGCATAAAAGCCCATATCGTGAGCGGCAAGGACGAGGCGCGCTTCTCGGGCTTCGGCGTGATCTGCGGCATGCCCGACGCGTCGGGCGTGATGGGTGACCTGGGCGGCGGCAGCCTCGAACTGGTGGCGCTGGGCCAGGGCAGGCTCGGCGCCTCCAGCACGCTGCCGGTCGGGCCGCTCAGGCTGATGTCGTCGGGCAAGAGCGATCCCAAGAAGGTCGTGCTCGATGCCATCGAGAGCGTGCGCTGGCTGCGCGAGGAGACGGGCAAGACCTTCTACGCCGTGGGCGGGGCGTGGCGCTCCTTCGCCCGCCTGCACATGGAGCAGGCGGGCTATCCGCTGCATATCATCCATCACTACGAGATCGCGGCCGAAGAGGCGCGCGCCGTGGCCCGGCTGATCGCGGTGCAGAGCGCCAAGTCGCTGGAGAAGATGCCGGGCGTGTCGCGCCGCCGCGTCGATACCCTGCCGCTCGCCTGCCTGGCGCTCGACCGGCTGCTGGCCGCGCTCAAGCCCAGGACCGTGGTGTTCTCGGCCTTCGGCCTGCGCGAGGGCTTTTACTATTCGCGGCTGAGCGAGGCCGAGCGGGCGCGCCATCCGCTGATCGCCTTCGCCGAGGAGCAGGGCGCGGATTGGCGGCGCTTCGACCTCGCCCCCGCCGAGATCTTCGACTGGCTCACCCCGGTGTTCGCCGGCGAGGGCGAGGACGATCGCATCCTGCGCACCGCCGCCTGTCATCTGAGCGACATTTCGTGGAACGACCATCCCGACTATCGTGCCGAGCAGGCCTATATCCGGGTGCTGCATCTGCCGGCGCCGGGCATGAGCCATCGCGAGCGCGCCATCCTGGCGATGACGCTCGCCTATCGCTACAAGAGCGACCCCAAGTCGGCGATGCTGGATACGGCGCTCAGGCTGTCCGATGGCAGGGGACGCAGCTTCGCGCGTCGTCTCGGCGGCAGCCTCAGGCTCGCCTACAACCTCTCGGGCGGCGCGCCCGGCCTGTTGCCGCAGATCCAGCTCCGGCGCACCGATCGCGAGCTGCGCTTGATCGTTCCCGCCGGTGCCAAGGGCAGCCTGGGCGACGTCACGGCGCGGCGTCTCGAGAGCGCGGCAGAGGCGTTCGACCTCAAGCCGGTGATCGTGAGGGCTTAGACGGCCAGGCAGGAACTCCGATGGAACGGCGAGTCGAGGTTTTCTTCTACGGGCTTTTCATGGACGCCGATGCCCTTCGCGAGAAAGGGTTTCGTCCCACCAATGCGCGACAGGCGAGCGTCGAAGACATCGCGCTTCATCTCGGCGAACGCGCCACCCTGGTTCCCGAGCGCGGCGGCCGCGTCCACGGCATGCTCATGAGCCTGACGCACGCCGAACTGGATCGGCTTTACGCCGAGCCAAGCGTCGAGGCCTATCGCCCGGAGCCTGTCCTTGCTTCGCTGCGTGACGGCAGCATTGTCGCCGCCCTGTGCTTCAATCTTCCTGCCGTTCCGGCCGGCGCGAGATCCAATCCTGAATACGCCGCCAAGCTGCGAATCGCGGCGAAGAAGAT
>DATHNU010000362.1:0-16079 GCA_035485695.1 Reyranella sp.
CACAGCCGATGCCGCCGCGCAAGCCAGCGGATGGGCCGAGTAGGTGTAGCCGTGGAACAGCTCGATGGCGTTCTCCGGCCCGTTCATCAGGCCGTCGAACACGGTCTTGCGCACGAACACGCCGCCCATCGGCACCGTGGCGTTGCTGATGCCCTTGGCCACCGTCATCAGGTCGGGAATGACGCCGAACTTCTCGGCGGCGAAGCTCGTGCCGAGACGGCCGAAGCCAGTGATGACCTCGTCGAAGATCAGCAGGATGCCGTGCTTGTCGCAGATCTGGCGCAGCCGCTCGAGGTAGCCCTTGGGCGGTGGCAGGTAGCCGGTCGAGCCGGCGCAGGGCTCGACGATGACCGCGGCGATGTTCGAGGCGTCGTGCAGGCCGACGATGCCCTCGAGCGCATCGGCGAGCTCTACGCCATGCTCGGGCTGGCCCTTCGAGAAGGCGTTCTTCGCCAGGTGGGTGTGCGGCAGATGATCGACGCCCGGCAGCATGGCGCCGAACCACTTGCGATTGTTGACCATGCCGCCGACGGAGATGCCGCCGAAGCCGACACCGTGATAGCCGCGCTCGCGGCCGACGAAGCGCGTCCGCGTGCCCTGGCCGTTGGCGCGGTGGTAGGCGAGCGCGATCTTGAGCGCGCTGTCGACCGCCTCCGACCCGGAATTGCAGTAGAAGGCGTGGTTGAGGTCGCCCGGCAGCAGGGCGGCATGGCGCGCCGCCAGCTCGAACGCCTTGGGATGGCCCATCTGGAACGACGGCGCATAGTCCATCTCGTCGAGCTGCCTGGCGATCGCCGCCTTGATCTCCTCGCGGCCGTGGCCGGCATTGACACACCACAGGCCGGCCGTGCCGTCGATGATCTTGCGGCCCTCCGGCGTCCAGTAGTGCACGCCCTTGGCCTTGGCCAGCATCCGCGGGTTCTGCTTGAACTGCCGGTTCGCCGTGAACGGCATGAAGAAGGCTTCGAGATTGTTGGCGGCGGCCTTGGTGGCGGGCGGCGTCATGGGCGGTACCTTTGCTGGGCAGAAAACAATGAAGTTGTCATCCCGAGCGAAGCGAGGGGCCTTTAAGGCGACAGAAAGGTGCCTCGCTTCGCTCGGGATGACAGCGATTAATACGACCGTACCACTTGTCCGCGTCGACAACCACGCAGCCATGTAATGCCGGCCCGAAGATTTCTAGATCAGCATCCAGAAAGCAGACCCCCTCACCCTGAGGAGCAACGCGTAGCGATGCGTCTCGAAGGGCGGGCAACATGCCTTGTCGTTGCCCACCCTTCGAGACGCGCCCTGTGGGCGCTCCTCAGGGTGAGGTGGTGCTCCATCAGGATCATCGCACTTCCGCGGCGTCAGACTTCGAGCCATTCCTTGCGGATGGCGGCGTCGGCGCCGAGCTGGGCAGGCGTGCCCTCGAAGACGATGCGGCCATGGCCCATGACGTACAGCCGCTTCGATATTTTCAGCGCGATCGTCAGCTTCTGCTCGACCAGGAGAATTGAGATGCCGCGGCGGGCGATCTCGTCGAGCAGGCGGGCGACCTGCTCGACCAGCTTGGGGGCCAGCCCTTCGGTCGGTTCGTCGATGATGACGAGATCGGGGTCGCCCATCAGCGTGCGGCACATGGTGAGCATCTGCTGCTCGCCGCCCGACAGGACGCCGGCCTGGTTGGCCTGGCGCTCGCCCAGGTTCGGGAACAGGCGGAACATGTCGTCGAAGGTCCAGCGGCCGAACTTGCCGGCGCGCTTCAGCCCCAGTTCGAGGTTCTGCTTCACCGTCAGGGCGGGAAAGACCTGACGGTCCTCCGGCACGTAGCCCAGCCCGGCATGGGCGATCTCGTCGGCCCGCAGGCCGGCGATCGGCCGCCCCTTGAAGCGCACCTCGCCCTCCGGGCGGACCAGTCCCATGATCGCCTTGCAGGTCGTCGATCGCCCGACACCGTTGCGGCCGAGCAGGCTCACGATCTCGCCCTCGCCGATCGCCAGGTCGACGCCCTGCAGGATATGGCTCTTGCCGTAGTAGGCGTGCAATCCCCTCACCTGGAGCATAGAGGCCTCGGGCATCACGCGGCTTCCGTGCCGAGATAGGCTTCCTGCACCGCCTTGTCGCCGCGGATCCTGGCCGGCACGCCGCTGGCGATCACCTCGCCGTAGACCAGCACGGTGATGACGTCGGCCAGCCCGAACACCACGCTCATGTCATGCTCGACGACCAGCAGGGTCTTGCCCTCCGACACGGCGCGAATCAGCGCCACGGCATATTCGGTCTCGCTGTGGCTCATGCCGGCGGTCGGCTCGTCGAGCAGGATGATGTCGGCGCCGCCGGCCACCGTGATGCCGACCTCCAGCGCCCTCTGTTCGGCATAGGACAGCAGGCCCGCCGGCACGTTGCGGCGGCCTTGCAGGTTCAGCCGCTCGATCAGCATGTCGGTCTCTTCGTTCAGCGCCCGCTGGCCACCCAGCAGATGCCAGAACGAGTAGCGGTAGCCACGCGCCCACAAGAGCCCGCAGCGGATGTTCTCGAACACGGTGAGCCGCGGGAAGATCGAGGTGATCTGGAAGCTGCGCGACAGACCCAGGCGGTTGATCTCGTGCGGCGCCAGGCCGCCGATCGACCGGCCGTTCAGCGCGATCGTGCCGGAGGTCAGGGGAAACCGCCCGCTGATCAGGTTGAACAACGTCGTCTTGCCGGCACCGTTGGGGCCGATCATGGCATGGCGCTGGCCGCGCGGGATGTCGAGATCGACGCCGCGGATGATCTCGGTGCGACCGAAACTCTTGCGCACATCGCGCAGCGAGATGGCGACGTCGCTCACAGCATCGCCCCTTTTGCCTTGGCATCGGCAATCAACGCATCCCAGCGGGTGCGAAACCCACGAGCCTCGAGGCGCAGCCACGCCCCGCCGCCGATCAGGGCGGCCGCCCCCAGCAGCCAGGGAAAGGCGGTCGCGGGATCGACGGCGTGGAAGCCGATCTTGAAGGCCTTGCCCTGCGCCACGCCGATGGTCGTGAACGACGCCAGCTCGATCAGCAGGACGAAGCCGAAGACGCTCAGCACGCCCGGCACCAGGATGCGGGCATAGGGAACGACGAGCTCGCGCAGCCGTCCCGTCCGGGCGATCGGCGCGTGCTGGGCGATGATGCCGACAAGCCCGCCGGGGGCATACATCACCATGACGATGAACAGGACGCCGACATAGAGCAGCCAGGCGTTGCTGAGCAGGCTGACGCCGCTCTGCAGCAGGACGACGACGATCGTCCCCAGCAGCGGCCCGAAGAAGCCGCCGGCGCCGCCGATATAGGTCGCCAGCAGCGCGGTGGCCGACTTGGACGCCGCCACCGTGTCGAACGTCACGATCTCGTAGACGATGGCATAGAGCCCGCCGCCGATGCCGGCGAAGAAGCCGGACAGGGTGAACTGGTAGAAGCGCACCATGCGCGGGTCGTAGCCGACGAACTGGGCGCGCTCGAAATTGTCGCGCGCCGCGTTGGCCATCCGGCCGAGCGGCGTCTGGGTCTGCAGCCGCATCGCCACGGTGGCGATCGCCGTCCAGACCACGACGAGGCAATAGACCTCCCACGACGAGCTGTAGGATACGCCCAGCATGCTGGTCCCGGTCACGCGATCGGTGCTGATGCCGCCTTCGCCGCCGAAGAAGGCCATGAACATCAGGGCGCAGGCTGCCACCAGCTCGCCCAGGCCCATGGTGATCATGGCGAAGGCGGTGGCGCGCTGCTGGGTGGCGACGTAGCCGAACAGCGCGCCGAAGACGAGCCCGCCCAGCCCGCCGGCCAGCGGCACCAGCTCGACCGGCAGCCATATCGTACCCGCCTTGATGGCGTTCAGCGTATGCGCCGCGACGTAGCCGCCCAGCCCGAACAGGATGGCATGGCCGAACGACAGCAGGCCGGCCTGCCCCATCTGCATGTTGAAGGACAGCGCGAATACCGACATCAGGCCGATCTCGCTCAGCATGGTGAGGGCAAAACCGGAATGGCGGTGCGTCGACCAGTCGAAGAACAGCCAGGGCAGCAGCAGCGCCGCCACGAAGGCCGCGAACCACAGCCAGTAGCGGCGGGCGAAAGCGGCGAACCCGGGGGCGGCGACGAGCGTAGCGCGTCGGGCGGCGCGCTGGGTGGCGTCGGCGCTCATGTGTCGCGCGTCCCCATCAGGCCGCGCGGCTTGAAGACCAGGATCAGGACCAGCAGCACATAGGGCAGCAGGGCGCCGATGCGCGGCAGTGGCACGGTCAGCACTTCATGGAACGGCGTGGCGCTGGTGACGGTAAGGCCGAGCCAGCGCAGGAGATCGGCCAGGGAATAGTCGAGCACCACGGCGAAGGTCTGGATCAGCCCCATCAGCAGCGAGGCGATGAAGCATCCGGTGAGCGAGCCCAGCCCGCCGAACACCACGACGACGAATACGATCGGCCCCATGGTAAAGGCCATGGCGGGCTCGGTGACCTGGTAGTTGCCGCCGATCACGCCGGCCAGGCCGGCCAGCGCGGTGCCGGCCGCGAACACGGTGGTGAAGACCCGCGGCACGTTGTGGCCCAGCGCGCCCACCATTTCGGGATGGTGCAGGGCGGCCTGGATGACCAGCCCGATGCGGGTGCGCGTGAGGCCGAGCCAGATCGCGCCGAACATCAGGGCGGAGATCAGCAGCATGAAGGCGCGGTAGGCCGGGAAATGCGTGCCGTAGACGGTGAACAGCGGGAAATCGAGGCCGGCGGGGATGCGATAGGGCACGGGGATCAGGCCCCACGTCATCTGCACCACCTTTTCGATGATGAGAGCGAGGCCGAAGGTGAACAGAAGCTCGGCGATGTGGCCGTTGCGATGGACGCGCCGCAGGCCATACATCTCGATGGCCGCGCCGATCGCGCCGCACAGCAGCGGCGCCAGCACCAGGGCCGGCCAGAAGCCGATCTGCTGGCTGATCGTGTAGGCGAAGTAGGCGCCCAGCATATAGGCGCTGGCATGGGCGAAGTTGAGCACGCCCATCATGCTGAGGATCAGCGTCAGACCGCTCGCCAGCATGAACAGCAACATGCCGTAGACCAGCCCGTTCAGCAGCGAGACGAGGAAGACTTCCATGGCTGCGGCCTCGTGGAGGAACCGATACCGCCGCCGGCCCGCTCAGGGCCGGCGGCGGGACGGCAGGCCTATTGGGCGGCCGGCCGCTTCATCTTGCAGGTCGTCGGCTGCTCGAGATCCTTGGCGAGCACCGTCGTCTCGGTGGCCCAGCCCAGCCCGGTCTTCTCCGAATCGTACTTCACGCCCTTCTTGAAGGTGCCGACGAAATACTCGCTGATGAGCTGGTGATCGTCCTTGCGCATCACCGTCTCGTAGCCGAGGAAATCCTTGTGCTTCAGGCCCTCGAGGGCGAACGCGATCTTCACCGGATCGACGGCGCCTGCCTTGGCAGTGGCCTCCTGCAGGTACTCGAAGATGGTGCGGAAGCCCGCGGCGTAGAAGTCGAACGGATACTTCTCGCGGAACTCCTTGGTCCAGGCCTCGGCTTCCTTGTTGCCGATCTCCGGCGCGATGTTCTCGTTGAACGACTGAACCGAACGGACCTTGCCGTCGCCGCCCGGTCCGATCGCCACCGCGCCGCCCGCGAGGTGGGCGTACATCGTGTAGTAGCGCAGGTCGACGCCGGCATCGATGCCGGCCTTGATCAGGAGGTTCATGTCGGGTCCCCAGTTGCCGGTGAGCAGCGCCTGCGCGCCCGACGCCTTGATCTTGGTGATGTAAGGCGCGAAGTCCTTGATCTTGCCGAGCGGGATCAGCTCGTCGCCGACAACCTGGACGTCCGGCCTGAGCTTGGCGAGCGACGCCTTGACGTCTCGCTGCACCGACTGGCCGAACAGGTAATCCTGGTTCAGCAGGTAGACCTTGGTGACGTCCTTGGGCAGGGCGCGCGCCATGACCTCGGCCTTCATCGCCGAGTGCGCATCGAAACGGAAGTGCCAGAAGCTGCATTTCTCGTTGGTCAGCTCGGTCGCCACGGCGCCGCAGTTGACGTAGATGATGCGGCTCTCCGGGTTGCGGCTGTTGTGCTTGTCGACCGCCTCGATCAAGGCGGCGGCGATGTTCGAGCCGCTGCACTGCATGATGAACGGCATGTTCTGGTCGGTCGCGCTCTTGAGCGCGATCAGCGCATCCGACGGCTGCGACTTGTTGTCGAACGGCACCAGCTCGAACTTCTTGCCGAGCGCGCCGCCCTTCGAATTGATGTAGTCGAGGATGTATTGCATCTGCTTCAGGTTGGCGTCGCCCACCTGCGCAAACGGACCCGACAACGGGTCCGTATAGGCGATCTTGATGGTGCCCTCGGCCATCACCGGTCCAGCCCATGCCACGCACGCCGACAGAACTACGCCCGCAATACGCGCAATAATTCGCGTTGCCATATGTTCCTCCGCCCTTTGCGCCCGTACGGCGCGTTCCGCCGGTCAGAAAGCCGGCGGAAATTTCTTGATTGGCGGAAAGGCTAGCATCGCGGGCCGGCCCAGCCCAGCCGGCAATGGCTGGCGGTCGCGGATTATTCGGCGACGTTCACCACGACGCGGCCGCGCACCTCGCCCTTCAGGATGCGCGGCGCCAGCGGCATGAGATCTGACAGCCCGACCTCGCTCACCGTGCTGTCGAGCTTGTCGAGCGGCAGGTCGCTGCCGAGGCGCCGCCACGCCTCCTCGCGCGGCGCCCTGGGCAGCATGACCGAGTCGATGCCGTAGACCGTGATCGAGCGCAGGATGAACGGCAGGATCGAGCCGGGAAAGGCCGGCCCGGCCGCGAGCCCGCAGACCGCGGCCGCCCCGCCGTATTTCACCTGCGCGAGCGCGCGGGCGAACATCACGCCCGACACCGTGTCGACGAGGCCCGCGAAGCGCTCCGAGAGCAGCGGACGGTCGGCAGCTTCGGTCAGCGCCTTGCGGTCCATGATGGTGGTGGCCCCCAGCGCCCTCAGGTAGTCCGCCTCCTGCGGCCGGCCGGTGGCGGCCACGACGGTGAAGCCGAGCTTGGCCAGGATCGCCACCGCAACCGAGCCGACGCCGCCTGCCGCCCCCGTGACCAGAATTTCACCGGCGGCCGGCGTGAGGCCATGCTTCTCCAGCGCCATCACGCAGAGCATGGAGGTGTAGCCGGCCGTGCCGATCGCCATGGCGCGTCTGGTGGAAATCGTGGCCGGCAACTTGACGAGCCAGTCACCTTTCACCCGCGCCTTGGTGGCATAGCCTCCCCAATGGAGCTCGCCGACGCGATAACCATTGAGGACAACCTTGTCGCCCGGCCTGAAGGTCCCGCTTGCCGAACTTTCTACAGTTCCCGCGAAATCAATGCCGCCGACATGCGGCCAAGCCTTTACCAGGCCCCCGCCGGTCGTCAGCACCAGCCCGTCCTTGTAGTTGAGCGTCGAATATTCGACCGCGACCGTGACATCGCCCGGCGGCAACTTCTCCACAGGCAAGGTCTCGACCGCACCGGTCACCTTGCGGTCGGCAGCCTGGGTTAGCACGAGCGCGCGGAACGACATGGAAACTCCTGCGTTGAGTTGGGTTCTACCAAGGCGGGGCAAGCGCTGCGACTCGGGAGTGCCTGAATTCACGGCAAAATACGCACCAAAATCCGGCGGGCTGCACGGGAAATGCTAGGCAGGAGTGCGTACGCGCATGTGAGATATGTCACATTCGCGCCGCAGTTTGGGGGAGATTGTGACGCTCTGACTCGTACTGAGTTCGATGTCTAAAATGAAGAAACTGATCCCCTCGACAATCCCCCGGTCGGGTACGTGGCTCCTCCCTGACGCAATCTCCTTCCCCTGCCATCTCGGGCGGGGCGGGCGGATTGACGATCGCCCCGCCGACCGAGTCGGCAGCGATCCCCAGGGTCCACGGTTCGACTTTCAGCCGCTGACCGGGCATCGCCCGCCAGGCCGTGCCTCCATCAGGAGGGCATGAACGCCTTGGCGACGGAAGTTGACGCCTCCCCTCCCTAACGCCGTTACCGGCGAATCTGAAAAGAGCAGCCCCCTTGCCAGCCTCCCATCCCTACCTCCAGGAACTAGAAGCCGAGAGTATCCACGTGCTGCGGGAAGCCGCTGCGGCGTTCCGCAAGCCCGTCATCCTCTATTCGATCGGCAAGGACTCCTCGGTCCTGCTCCACCTTGCGCTCAAGGCGTTTTATCCCGCCAAGCCGCCCTTTTCCGTGCTGCACGTGGATACGACCTGGAAGTTCCGCGACATGATCGCCTTCCGCGACCGGCGGCTGAAGGAGCTCGGCCTCGACTTCCACGTCCACGTCAACCACGAGGGAATCAACCGTGGCATCAGCCCGGTCTCCCATGGTGCCGCAGTTCATACCGATGTCATGAAGACCGAAGCGCTGAAGCAGGCGCTGGAACTGCACGGCTTCGACGCGGCGATCGGCGGAGCGCGGCGCGACGAGGAGGCCTCGCGCGCCAAGGAGCGGGTGTTCTCGCTGCGCAGCGCCACCCACCGCTGGGATCCGCGCGGACAGCGTCCCGAGCTGTGGCGGCTGTATAACGGCCGCCTCAATCCCGGTGAAAGCATCCGGGTCTTTCCGTTGTCCAATTGGACCGAGCTCGACGTCTGGACCTATATCGAGCGCGAGAAGATTCCGGTCGTTCCGCTTTATTTCGCGGCCCGGCGAACCGTTGTGGAACGGGGCGGCACGTTGATCATGCTCGACGACGATCGCCTGCCGCTCTACCCCAAGGAGGTGCCGCAGCAGCGCTGGGTGAGGTTCCGCACGCTGGGATGCTACCCGCTGACCGGCGCCATCGAATCGTACGCCGACAGCCTGCCCGACATCATCGCCGAGCTGGCCGGCAGCCGGACATCGGAGCGCCAGGGTCGGATGATCGATCACGGCGCCGGCGGCTCGATGGAACGCAAGAAGCACGAAGGCTATTTCTGATGGCACTTGCCCTCGCGCCGGAACCGGCCGGCGAGGACATGCTGCGGTTCATCACCTGCGGCAGCGTCGACGACGGCAAGAGCACCTTGATCGGCCGCCTGCTGTTCGACGCCAAGGTCGTGCCGGAAGACCATCTGGCGGCTTTGACCCGCGACGGTCGCCAATACCGCGCCTTCGGCGACATGCCGGATCTCGCGCTGCTGGTCGATGGCCTGCAGGCGGAGCGCGAGCAGGGCATCACGATCGACGTCGGATACCGGTTCTTCTCGACCCCGCGCCGCCGATTCATCATCGCCGACACGCCGGGGCATGAGCAGTACACGCGCAACATGGCGACCGGCGCATCCACCGCCGACCTGGCGGTGATCCTGGTCGACGCGACCAAGGGTCTGTTGCGGCAGACATACAGGCACAGCGCGATCGTGGCCCTGATGGGCATCCAGCACGTCGTCCTGGCCGTCAACAAGATGGATCTCGTCGACTATCAGGAAGAGCGCTTTACCGAGATCGTCGCGGCATACGCCACGATGGCCGAGCGGCTCGGCCTGGCTGCGGTCACGGCCATCCCGCTCTCCGCCCTGCTCGGCGACAACGTCATCCGGGCGAGCGCGGCCATGCCATGGTATGGCGGCCCGACTCTGCTCAATCATCTGGAGAACGTCAGCGCCCGGCCGCGCGAAGGCCGACCTTTCCGCCTCGCGGTGCAGTGGATCAACCACGACGGCACGGGCTTTCGCGGCTACGCCGGCACCGTGCTGGGCGGCAGCGTCCGGCCGGGCGATGAAATCGTCGTTCTGCCGTCAGGCCGCCGCGGACATGTCGGGCGCATCGTGACCTACGAAGGCGATCTTGACCGGGCCGTCGCCGGCCAGGCCGTCACCCTCACCCTCGCCGAGGCAATCGACGTCGCGCGGGGCGATCTCATTGCCGACGCCAACCGCCTGCCGCACGTGGCCGACCAGTTTGCCGCACACCTGGTGTGGATGCACGAGGCGCCGATGTTGCCCGGCCGCCCCTATCTGATGCGGCTCGGCACCACCACGCTGACGGCGACAGTGAGCGAGCTCAAGCATCAGCTCGACATCAGCACCGGCACGCAAGAGGCGGCCAAGCAACTGGCGATGAACGAGATCGGCTTCGCCAATCTGGCGCTCGACCGCCCGATGCCCTTCGACATTTACGGCGAGAACCGGGAAACCGGCAGCTTCGTGCTGATCGACCGGATCAGCAATGCGACGGTCGGGGCGGGCATGATCCGTTACCCGCTGCGCCGCGCCGCAAACCTCAGCTGGCACAAATTCACCGTCGACAAGGCCGCAAGGTCGGCGATCAAGGGGCATCGCCCGGCCGTCCTGTGGTTCACCGGGCTGTCCGGCTCGGGCAAGTCGACGATCGCCGACAACGTCGAGAAACGGCTGCTGGCGCTTGGCCGGCACACCTACACGCTGGACGGCGACAACGTCCGCCATGGCCTGAACCGGGATCTCGGCTTCACCGACGCCGACAGGGTCGAGAACATCCGGCGCGTGATCGAGACCGCCCATCTGATCGCCGATGCGGGACTGATCGTGCTGGTCTCGTTCATCTCCCCGTTCCGCGCCGAAAGAAGGCTGGCGCGCGAGCGCCTGAAGGCCGATCGGTTCATGGAGATCTTTGTCGACACGCCGCTCGCCGAGTGCGAACGACGCGATCCAAAGGGCCTCTACCGCAAGGCGCGGTCGGGCAAGCTGAAGAACTTCACCGGCATCGACTCGACCTACGAGCCGCCGGGCAATCCCGATATCCACCTCAGGACGCCCGAGATGACGGTCGAACGGCAGGTCGACATCATCATCGACGCCCTGCGCGACCGCGGCGTCTTCGACTGACTCTCAGCCCGGCCGGAGGGCGCGCCGGCGTCGGGTCCACCACAGCCAGCCGGCCGCCACGATGAGCAGGGCGAAGGCGATCGGGCCATGCGGCGAGGCATGACTGGTCTGTAGCTCCCAACCAAAGCCTATCAGCACGGCCATGTTCACCCAGTCCGCCCGGCGCGACAGCAGAAGGGTCGCGGCGATCAGGACCGAAGTGGCGAACGCCGCCCACGACGCCGTCAGGCTGATGAACGACCCAACGCCGCCGACCAGCGGATCGGTCCACATCTTGTTGAGCAGCATTTTGACGACGTCGAGCTGCTTGTCGTCCAGCTTGAGGCTCTCGACGACGACGATCGTGCGGCCAAGACCGATACCGCCGATCGCATCGAGCACCGTGAAATAGATTGCGAAGACGAAGATGGCGGCGCGCGCGAGCCACGCACAGATCATCGCCGCGCTGCCGTCGGCGGCGCCCACGTCGTCGACCATCAACCAGAGGCCGACGGCGACCAGCCCGACCATCGGCGTCTGGATCATGTGGAGAGCGAACCACCACTCGGGCCCGAAATAGCCCAGGGCCTGGTACTTCGGGTCATAGTGCTCGGCGTGCGAGAGAAACTCGTACATGCCGGGACTGGTCGTGAAGTTGGCGGGATGGAACAGCTCGATGGTGATCAGTACAAGCGGCGCAGCCAGAAGACAGATCCACCACAGAACCTGCTTCATCCTGAGATCCGGGGTCGCGAGCATTCGCTTGTCTCCGCCATGGGGGTCAAAAACGATGGCACTTTCCCGCCATCTCGACAAGAATGTGATATCTCTCATTCTCGCATAGGTAGAGATCCCCGATCGGCGACGCTTGCCAATCCAACCCGCAGCCCCCAAGTCATGGACATGTCCGCACGTTCCTTCAGCCTGGTTCCCCATCGCGCTGTGATCGCCGTCGGCGGCGCCGACCGCGTCGACTTCCTGCAGGGGCTGATCTCCAACGACACCACCAAAGTGACTCCCGACCGGGCGATCTGGGCGGCATTGCTGACGCCACAGGGACGCTTCCTCAATGACATGTTCGTGGCCGACGGCGGCGGCGACACGCTGTTGCTCGAAACCGAGCGTGAGCGCACGCCGACACTGGCCAAGAAGCTTGGCCTCTACAAGTTACGGTCCAAGGTCACCGTCGAGGATCGTAGCGCCGCGATGGAGGTGGCCGTGGTCTTCGGTCGCGATGCTGAAAATGTGCTGCCGATCGAAGGCGCGACCGCCTTCGTCGATCCCCGGCTGCCCGAACTCGGGGTCCGCGTCCTGGCGCCGGCAGGTCAGGCGGCGACCCTGCTCGCGGCGCACGGCTGCACCGAAGCGCCCCTTGCCGACTATGACGCGTTGCGCCTCGAACTCGGCGTGCCCGACGGCAGCCGCGACCTCATCGTCGACAAGGCTCTGCTGCTGGAGAACGGCTTCGACGAGCTGAACGGCGTCGACTGGCAGAAGGGCTGCTACATGGGCCAGGAATTGACGGCCCGCACCAAGTACCGCGCCCTGATCAGAAAGCGCCTGTTCCCGGTGCGCATCGAAGGCGCGCTGCCGGCACCCGGCACGTCGATCTACAAGGACGGCCAGGAGGTCGGCGAGGTGCGCTCGGGGTCGGGCAGTCGCGCGCTTGCCATGCTGCGCCTGGACGCCGTGAAGGTCGGGCAGAAGCTGACCGCGGGCGAAGTCGGCGTTTTGCCGGAAATCCCCGCCTGGATGCGACTTCCCGAGACCGCCGCCCCCTAGCCGGCTCGCTGCGCCCGGCCTAAGGTCTCCCGCGCCACACGCGTGAGGAGACCGGCTTTTGAATCGGATCAATCCCAACCCCTTCACCACCCGCCCGGAGATCGTCGGCACCTTCGGGGTGGTCGCCTCCACCCATTGGATCGCCACCGCGGTCGGGATGAGCATGCTCGAAAAGGGCGGCAACGCCTTCGACGCCGCCGTCGCCACCGCCTTCGCCCTGCAGGTCGTCGAGCCGCATCTCTGCGGGCCGGGCGGCGATGTGCCGCTCATCCTGCACGACACGAGACGCAACAAGACCGAGGTCATCTGCGGCCAGGGCTCGATGCCTGCGGGCGCTACCATGGCCCACTACAAGGGCCTGGGCCTCGACCTGATCCCCGGCACCGGCCTGCTGCCCGCCTGTATTCCGGGCACTTTCGACGCCTACATGTTGCTGCTGCGCGACTACGGCACGATGCGGCTGTCCGACGTGCTGTCGCCGGCCATCGGCTATTGGCTGAACGGCTATCCGTTGGCCGAGCGCGCCTCGGCCACCATCGCCACCGTGGCCGAACAGTTCCGCACGCACTGGAAGACCTCGGCCGCGGTCTTCTTGCCCGACGACAAGGTGCCGGCGACCGGTTCGCTGTTCCGCAATTCAGCGCTTGGCAACACCTATGCGCGCATCCTCAAGGAAGCCGAGTCAGGCGGCGGCCGCGAAGCCGAGATCGAGCGGGCTCGCAGGACCTGGAGCCAGGGCTTCGTGGCCGAGGCGATCGACAAATTCTGCCGTACCCAGGAGGCGATGGACGTCTCCGGCAGGCCCAACAAGGGCGTGCTGACGGGACAGGACATGGCGAAATGGCAGGCCACCGTCGAGTTGCCGCTCACCTACGACTACGGTCGGTACACTGTTTGCAAGGCGGGGCCCTGGACGCAGGGCCCGGTGGTCCTGCAACAGCTCGCCTTGCTCAAGGGTTTCAATCTCGACGGCATGAATCCGACCAGCCCCGATTTCATCCATCTGCAGATAGAGTGCCTAAAACTCGCTTTTGCCGACCGCGAAGCCTTCTACGGCGACCCGGCGTTCGTCGACGTGCCGATGAAGACCCTGCTGTCGGACGCCTACAACAGCGACCGCCGCAAACTGATCGATCCCGAGCATGCGTCGCTGGAGCAGCGGCCGGGCAAGGTCGACGGCTATGGCGGCGTGGTGAAGCTGCGCCGTGCCGACGGCGTCCGGCTGGGCGTGGCGTCGAGCGGCGCCGGCGAGCCGACGGTCGGCCGGGTTGGCCAGACCACCGGCGACACCGTGCATTTCGACATCGTCGACCGGGACGGCAACATGATCTCGGCCACGCCGTCGGGCGGTTGGCTGCAGAGCTCGCCGGTCATTCCCGAGCTGGGTTTTCCGTTGGGCACCCGCGGCCAGATGTTCTGGCTCGAGGAAGGCCTGCCGGGCTCGCTGGCGCCGGGCAAGCGGCCGCGCACGACGCTCACGCCCACCCTCGCCCACCGCGACGGCGAGCCGTACATGGTGTGGGGCTCGCCGGGCGGCGACCAGCAGGACCAATGGATCACACAGTTTTTACTGCGCCATGCCCATTGCGGCATGAACCTGCAGGAGGCGATCGACGCCCCGGCCTGGCACAGCGAGCACTTTCCCTCGTCCTTCTGGCCGCGCACCGCGCGGCCCGGCGTCTTGGTGCTGGAAGGCCGCGTGCCGAAGGACACGGTCGACGAACTCAGGAAGCGCGGCCATGAGGTCGAGGTGAACGACCAGTGGTCGGAAGGCCGACTGACCGCGGCCTCGCGCGAGGATCCCTGGCGCAAGGCGGCGGCCAATCCGCGCGGCATGCAGGGCTACGCGGCAGGGCGATGACAGGTCGTCGAGTTCATGGCTGGGAGCGCGTCACGCCAGTGGCGCATCCTGTCATGATTCTCGAGAGCCACCGGCGTGGCGCGCTCCCAGCGATGACGGTCCAATGACCTGGTCGATCATTTTCCACGAGCGCGGCAGCGGCCGCATCGCCATCGCCGTCGCCACCAAATTTTTCGCCGTCGGCGCGCGCGTGCCCAATATCGAACCGCAGAAAGGCGCGGTGTGCACGCAGGCGATGATCAATCCCCTCTACGGCCCGCACGGACTGAGGCTGATCCGCGAGGGCGTGGGCGCCGTCGATGTCGTGCGCATCCTGGCGACGCCCGATGCCGGCCGCGAGCACCGCCAGGTCCATGTGATGGGCGCCGACGGCCGCTTCGCCGCCCATACCGGCGCCGAATGCGTGCCGTGGTGCGGCCACTGGATCGGCGAGGACATGTCGGTCGCCGGCAACATGCTGGCCGGTCCGCAAGTCGTCTCGGAGACTGTGCGCTACTTTCGAGAAAACGAATTGCTGCCGCTGCCGCGGCGGCTGATCGGCGCCATGAAGGCCGGCGAGAAGGCGGGCGGCGACAAGCGCGGCAAGCAGTCGGCCGCGCTGGTCATCTACGGCAACCAGGACTATTCCGAGCTCGACCTTCGGGTCGACGACCATGTCGAGCCGCTGCTCGAGCTGGCGCGGCTGGAAGCCGTGAGCCGCGAGCGCTGGACGCATTTCCGCGCCTTCGTGCCGACGCGCGAGAACCCGGCCGGCGTCTTCGACCGCGCCGCGCTCGACGCCGGCATCGAAAGGAGCCTGGCGGCGGAGCGTCAATGAGCGGGGCTGCGACCGGACCCCTGCTGGAGCTGCGCCGCCTCGCCGTTTCCTTCGCCACCGACGATGGAACCGTGCAGGCCGTCGATGGCATCGATCTGTCGCTGGCACGCGGCCGCACCTTGGGACTTGTGGGCGAATCGGGCTGCGGCAAGAGCGTGACGTCGCTTGCCATCATGGGCCTGCTGCCGCCCGAGAACTCCAAGGTGAAAGGCGAGGTCCGCTTCGAGGGCCGCGATCTTCTCACGCTCGACGCCGACACCATTCGCGACCTGCGCGGCGCCCGCCTCGCCATGATCTTCCAGGAGCCGATGACGTCGCTCAACCCGGCCTACACGGTGGGCGACCAGATCATCGAGGCGATCCAGCAGCACCAGGGCCTGTCGGCCGCCGACGCCCGCGCGCGCGCCATCGAGATGCTGCGCATCGTGCGTATCCCGTCGCCCGAGCGGCGGGTCGACGATTATCCGCACAAGCTGTCGGGCGGCATGCGCCAGCGCGCCATGATCGCCATGGCGCTGGCCTGCGGACCCGACCTGCTGATCGCCGACGAACCGACGACGGCGCTCGATGTCACCATCCAGGCCCAGATCCTCGACCTGATGCGCGGGCTGCGTCGCGACACCGGCACCGCCATCATCCTGATCACCCACGACCTCGGCGTCGTCGCCGAAATGGCCGACGATGTGGCCGTGATGTATGCCGGCCAGATCGTCGAGCGCGCGCCGGTGCGCGATCTGTTCGCCCGGCCCGAGCATCCCTACACGGTGGGCCTGCTGGGCTCGATCCCGCGGCTCGACGAGAAGCGCGAGCGCCTGCCCTCGATCGAGGGCCGC
>DATHNU010000363.1:0-3499 GCA_035485695.1 Reyranella sp.
GCCAACCCGGCTGATCTCGTGCCGTTCGAAAAATATGCGGCCGCCGCCCAGAGCCTGGTGCGTCCGGCCTCCGCCGCGCGCGCGCTCAACAACGGCCTGCCCAACATCGAACGCGCCGACAAGCTGGTGCAGCTGATCGCCAAGCAGAAAGGCCTCAGCCATCCGGTCATCGATGCGGGCGTTGCCCTGGTCGATTCAAGGCTCGAAGCCAACCGCAAGAAGGCAGCTGCCGCCTGAGCTGGGACGCTCGCTAGGTACGCGAACGCCGCGAAACCTTTCCCTCGGCGTCCTCGATCAGGACGTCGTTGGCTTCGGTCAGGAAAAGGCCATGGCCGACCACGCCGGCCAGACTGTCGAGGCTTGCGCCCAACCGCACGACATCGAGACCGGCGGGGAGAGGCGCATCGATCACCGGATTGCCGTTGTCGGTCTTGTAGGGCGTTCCGTCGGCTTTCAATCGCACGGGTCCCTCGAGTCCGATGGCGCGTAGGCCTTGTCGGACCGACTCGAGATCGGACGCTTTCGGTTCGATCGGCAGGGGCGCCCTTTCCCCCAGCCGCGACGAAAGCTTGTCCGATTGAATGAGATAGACGCGTCGCGCCGACGCATGCGCCACGATCTTCTCGCGCGTCATCGCGCCGCCCCGGCCCTTGATCATCTGCAGCGCGGGATCGACCTCGTCGGCGCCGTCGAACAGGAAATCGAGGCGCCCGATCTCCTCGAGGCTGCCGACCGCGAGTCCCAGCGTGGCCGCCAGATCGTGCGAGGCCTGGCTGGTGGCGACGCAGCGAAGGTCCAGCCGCTCGGCCGCGGCGCGCTGCGCCAGGGCGCGAATGGCCCGTGTCGCGGCCCGGCCCGTGCCCAGGCCCACCTTCATGCCGCCGATGATGTCCTTGACGGCCGCGGTCGCCAGCAAGTCCTGCGTCATGCGTGCCTCGTTTCCTTTGCTGTGAAGCCTCGACCGACATACTGTGTAGCCAGGGCGACAGCACTACCGAATCAAAAGTGCCGCTGGCGTCATGAGTACCAAAATGCTTTGACCAGCGTTATGGTTCAGGGCTCGTGCGCCGCCGACGATACAGAGGCTTAATCCTAGAGCAACAGACTGCGGTTCGCATGGCCTCCCGTCGACCTCCCACGACCAGAATATCCGCCATCGTTTCCGACGTTGACGGGACACTGGTCACCAATGACAAGCAGCTGACCGACCGCAGCCGGGCGGCTGTCGCGGCGATCCGCAAGGCCGGCATTCCCTTCTCGATCATCAGCAGCCGGCCGCCCCGCGGCATGGCGACTTTGATGAAGGCGCTCGCCATCGACAGGCCGAGTGCGGGTTTCAACGGCGGTGTCGTCGTGGCGCCCGATTTGTCAGTCCTGCAGCAACGTCTCATTTCTCCCGAAAGTGCCCGTCGCACCGTCGACTTCCTGGCCGGGCGCGGGGTCGACACCTGGGTGTTCAGCGGCCACGAGTGGCTGCTGCAGAACGAAGCCGGACCGCATGTCGAGCACGAGGCGCTCACGGTGGGCTTTCCGCCCATCGTCGTCGGCGAGTTCGGCAAGGCCCTCGACACCGCGGCCAAGATCGTCGGCGTCAGCAAAGATCACGATTTTCTCAAGGGGTGCGAGACCGAGCTGGCCGAACTCGTGGGTGATGCCGCAACCGTCGTTCGCTCCCAGCTCTACTATCTCGACACGACCGATCGGCTCGCCAACAAGGGGGAGGGGTTGCTGGAGCTGGCGAAGCTGATGGATGTGCCGCCGTCGGAAATCGCCGTGATCGGCGACGGCGGCAACGACGTCACGATGTTCGAACAAGCCGGTCTCAGCATCGCCATGGGCAATGCCCAGCCGGGGGTCAAGGCTGAGGC
Source organism: Reyranella sp. (assembly GCA_035485695.1). Lineage (GTDB taxonomy): Bacteria > Pseudomonadota > Alphaproteobacteria > Reyranellales > Reyranellaceae > Reyranella. The sequence goes on from DATHNU010000363.1 coordinate 1,869, forward strand.
CCACTTCGTCACGGCCAGCAACAGCGAAGACGGCTTCGCCGCGGCGGTCGAGCGCTTCATCCTGGGCGGCGAGCGATGACGGAACGGCCGATCATCGTCGCCCCGTCCATCCTGTCGGCGGATTTCGGCCGGCTGGCCGAGGAGGTGCGCGCCGTCGATCTGGCCGGGGCGGACTGGATTCACGTCGATGTCATGGACGGCCGCTTCGTGCCCAATATCACGCTGGGGCCGCTGATCGTCGAGGCCGTACGGCGCGCCACCGCCAAGCCGCTCAATGTCCATCTGATGGTGGTCGAGCCGGAGCGCCATATCGCCGGCTTTGCCAAGGCGGGCGCCGATCACCTTCTCGTGCATGCCGAACCCTCGGCGACCTTCCATCTGCACCGGGTGCTGTCGCAGATCCGCGAGCTCGGCAAGAAGGCGGGGGTGGTGCTGGACCCGGCGAGCCCCCTTGATGCCATCGAATACGTCCTCCATCTCTGCGACATCATCATGATCATGACCGTCAATCCCGGCTTCGGCGGCCAATCGTTCCTGCCGGAAATGCTGCCCAAGATTCGCCGACTGCGCGAACTGTGCAAAGTGCGCGGCCTCGATCCTTTCATCGAAGTCGACGGCGGCCAGAATCGCGAGCATGCCCGCCAGTCGGTCGAAGCCGGCGCCAATGTCATCGTCTCCGGATCGGCGATCTTCGGATCGAAGGATTATGCCGCTGCGATCTCCGCCATTCGAGGCCTGAACCCGTGAGCGGCCGCATGCTGCGTCATCGTTTCCCGGAACTGCGGGTCCGGCCGGGCGTCACAAATGGGAAACGCCTGTCTCGATGGCAGGCTGGAGCCCCGAATTGCGCGCACCCATCCGCTGCTGGCCCGTCCGCTACGGACCTTCCTTGTCGCCGGAGCGGAAAAGCGCGAGATTTCGGGCCTCTTGCTCGAGACCGATCGTGATCTTCCGTCACCCGGGCTTGCGGCGGTCGGTAAAATGCGTTTGTTCGCGGATACCGCCGCCACCGGCCGGTCAGCTCCTCAACTGAACAACGAGGTCATCATGTCCCTTACCTCGCAAAATGCCGCGCAAGCCCGCTCTTCGACTTCGGAGAAAGTCGATCTCGACGAGCTGTGCATCAACACCATCCGCACCCTGTCCATGGATGCGGTGCAAAAAGCCAATTCCGGCCATCCCGGCACGCCGATGGCCCTGGCGCCGGTGGCCTACACCCTGTGGCAGCAGTTCCTGCGCTACGACCCCAAGGAGCCAGCCTGGCCCAACCGCGACCGCTTCGTGCTGTCGAACGGGCATGCCTCGATGCTGCTCTATTCCATGATCCATCTTGCCGGGGTGCAAGCCAAGGACGGCCCGGCATTGAGCCTCGACGACATCAAGCAATTCCGTCAGCTCGACAGCAAATGTCCCGGCCATCCCGAATATGGCCTGACCGTCGGGGTCGAGACGACCACCGGACCGCTGGGGCAGGGCTGCGGCAACAGCGTCGGCATGGCAATCGCGTCGCGCTGGCTGGCCGAGCACTTCAATCGCCCCGGCTTCACCCTCTTCGACTACGACGTCTACACGCTGTGCGGCGACGGCGACATGATGGAAGGCATTTCCAACGAAGCGGCGTCGCTCGCCGG
>DATHNU010000364.1:0-2468 GCA_035485695.1 Reyranella sp.
CAGCCGGTGCTCGGTATCGATCAGCTGCCAGTAGCTCGACTTGGCTTCTTCGATCCACGGCCGCGCGTGCTGGGCGCCGCGGCTTTCCTCGGCCACCGCCACGACCATGAAACCCTTGTCCTTCAGCTCAGCGTACAGGGACTGCCACACGGGCAAGTCGAAACGGCAGCCTCACCAACTGGCCCAGGTGGCCAAAAAGACCTTCTTGCCGCGCAGCTCGGACAGGGTGCGCGGCTTGCCGTCGACATCCGGCAGGGTGAAGTCGGGCGCTTGCAGGCCCTCGAGGGCTGCGTTGCGCTCGTCGGCCGGTGCGCCCAGCGCCCAGGCATCGCCCTCCTGGCTCGCAATCACCGGGCCGCCGAGCTTCTGCCAGAAGGCTTCGACATCGACCTCCGTGCCCTTCACCGCGGCGGCCGGCAGGGGCACGCAGCGCTCGTCTCGGCACATGCCTTCGGGCTTCAGCGTCCAGCCGGTGACCTTCTCGGCATCGGCCGCGCTCATCCACAGGCCGTCGCGGGTCGAGACCTTGTATTCGGCGGTCGGGGTCAGAATGACTGTCATGGCTGGCTCCTATTTGGGCACGGAAATCGTGACCTCCTTGGAGGTGATGAATTCCAACAGCACCGGCACGCCCTTTTTCGTCTGCTCGATACCGCGCTTGATGGCGGGCACGATGTCCTCGGTCTTGGTAATGCGCTCGCCGTAGCCGCCGAAGGCACGGGCCATGGCGGCGTAGTCGCCGGAGATGTCGGTCGAGCGGTACTTCTCGGTCGAGACCTTCATGATGTGCAGCTCGATCGCCATCGAGAAATTGTTGAGCAGGACCGACATGATGGGAATGCGCTCGCGCACCGCCGTCTCGAAATCCATGCCGGTGAAGCCGATCGCGGCATCGCCCCACACGTTGATGCAGAGCTTGTCCGGACAGGCGAGCTTGGCGCCCATGGCGAGGCCCAGCCCGTAGCCCAGCTGCGTGGTCTTGCCCCAGCCGATATAGGTGTGCGGCTGCGTCGTCCTCCAGAACGGCGAGAGCTGGTCGCGCGGGCTGCCGGCATCGTGGGTGATGATGGTGTTGGCAACATCGACCGTGTGCTGCAGGTCCCACAGCACGCGGTAAGGATTGAGGGGCGCCTCGTTGTTGGTGAGCTTGGGCATCCACTCTTTCAGCCATTCGTCGGCCATCGTCTTGATCTCGGCCGCCACGCTCGACGGATCGCGTTTGGTGGCGCCGGCGGATTTGCAGGCCGCGACCAGCGCCGCAAGCGTGAGCTTGGCATCGCCCACCAGGCCGTACTTGATCTTCACATCCTTGTTGAGATGGGCGGGATCGAGCGTGGCGTGGATGATGGTCTTGCCGGCCGGCATGGAGATGCCGAAGTTGGTCTCGGTGAAGGAGCAGCCGATGCCCAGGATGACATCGGAGCGGTCGAGGAAGCTTCGCACCGCCTTCGGATAGGCCCGGCCGCCCGAACCCAGCGCCAGCGGATGGGTCTCGTCGAAGCAGCTCTTGCCCTCGAGGCTGGTGCAAACCGGGATGGCTAAAAGTTCGGCCAGCTCCTTCAGCTCGGCATAGGCCTCGGCCCAATGAACGCCCTGGCCGGCATAGATGACCGGACGTTTGGCCGCCATCAGCACCTTGGCGGCTTCGGTCACTGCAGCGGGATCGGGTCCGTACTTGGTGACGACCACCGGCTCGTAGTTCAGCGGATCGGGTGCGTCCTCGGCGTAGGCGTCGGCCGGCAGCTCGACAATGACCGGCGAGCCGCGGCCGTTGCGCAGCAGGCTGAAGGCCCGGCGCATGATGTTGACGATTTCGCGGCCGTTGGTGACCGGCTCGGAATGCTTGGCAACATGCGCCATGGCCAGGGTCGAGTTGAAGTTGGGCGGCACGTGGGCGATGCGACGGGGATAGCCCTGCGGAATCACCAGCAGCGGGATCGATTCGCCGAAGGCCTGGGCAATGCCGCCATAGGCGTTTTCCGAGCCGGGGCCGCTCTGCATGCAGAACACGCCCATCCTGCGGCCCTTGGTGAGCCTCGACATGGCGTCGGCCATGTGCAGGCCGATGCGCTCCTGGCGCACGATGATGGGGCGGATGTCGACCGCGGCGCAGGCCTCGATCAGGTGATTGACCGGATAGGCGAAGAGATATTCGACGCCTTCCTTCTTCAGAATGTCGGCGATCGCCGGGCCGGTCTTCATTTTGTTTCCTCCCCAAAGCTGTCGTCCTGAGCGCAGCGAAGGACCTCATCGCCGCTTGCAACGGGCATGAGATCGTTCGCTGCGCTCAGGATGACAGGCTGGCACCTGTCACTTATTCAATTCCTTCATCGCGCTATCCAGGCCGCCGAGCGTCAGCGGGAACATACGGCTGCTGGAAAGCTGCTGCAGGAGCTGGATCGACGGCGTGTAGCTCCAGTGCCGCTCGGGCACCGGGTTCAGCCACACCACGCTGCGGTAGGTGTCGA
>DATHNU010000365.1:0-2187 GCA_035485695.1 Reyranella sp.
TGCGCCAGCCGTGTTGCGCGGCGTCTCGGCCGCACGGCTGGACGAGCCGGCGATAAAGCTGGAGCGCGCCCAGTGGATGCGCCGCACCGGCAGCCTCGACGACGCCAAGACCCTGCTGACCGGGCCTGTCGCCAACCAGAATGACGCGTGGTGGAACGAGCGCCAGCAGCTCGCGCGCGACCTGCTGGCGGCGGGCCGCGCCGCCGACGCCTATGCCGTCACCGTGCCGCACGGCCTCACCAAGGGCGTGGCCTTCGCCGAGGCGGAGTTCCTCGCCGGCTGGATCGCGCTGCGCCATCTCAAGCGCGCGGCGGACGCGCAAAAGCACTTCCAGACGCTCTATGACGGCGTGGCGACCGATGTCTCCAAGAGTCGCGCCGCCTACTGGCTGGGCCGCACGCACGAAACGGCCGGTCGCGGCAAGGAAGCCAACGAATGGTATGGCCGCGCCGCGAGCTTCGGCCAGACTTTCTACGGCCAGCTCGCCGCGCGCAAACTGCCCGCCAGCGCGCCACGCCTGCCGAGCGATCCCGTGGCCTTGCCGATCGATCAGCAGACGCTCAGCAGCCGCGAGTTCGTGACCATGGCGCGCTATCTCGGCCAGGCCGGCGACTTCGAGCGCTCGCGGCCCTTCCTGCTGCGGCTCGCCCGCATGATCACGACGCCGGGCGAGACCGCCCTGCTGGCGCAGCTCGCCATCGAGCTGAAGCGGCCCGACGTGGCGCTGACCGTGGCGCGTCGCGCGACCGAGAACGGCGTGGTGTTGTTCGACACCGCCTTTCCCGTTGTCGATCTTGGCGCCACGGGATCCATCGAGCGGGCCCTGGCGCTCGCGGTGACGCGCCAGGAGAGCTCGTTCAACGCCGCCGCTGTTTCGCCCTCCGGCGCGCTGGGCCTGATGCAGCTGATGCCCGGCACGGCGCGCGACGTGGCCGGCCGGCTGGGCGTGCCGTTCATCCAGGACAAGCTGACACGCGACCCGGGCTACAACGTGCAGCTTGGCAGCCAATACCTGGCGGAGATGCTGCAGCGCTTCGGCGGCTCCTACGAGCTGGCGCTGGCCGCCTACAATGCCGGCCCCGGCAGGGTCGCGCGCTGGCTGGAATCAGTGGGCGATCCGCGCGCCGGCAAGATCGACATGGTCGACTGGATCGAGATGATCCCGTTCCGCGAAACGCGCAACTACGTCCAACGGATCATGGAGGGCGTCGCCGTCTACCGCGACCGCCTGAACGGCCCATTCCGGACGATGCCGCCGGCGCTCGGGAGATCCTGAGCCGCGATCAGCGCCGGGCCAATGCCAGGATCGCGTCGGCCAGTTCCTTGACCGTGCGAATTTCGGCCACGGTATTGATCGGGATGGCGACGTCGAAGCGATCTTCGAGCTCCACGACGATGTCCATGACCGCCAGGGAATCGATGGACAGCTCGTCGTAGATCACGGTTTGCCCGGTAATCGGCTTTTCGTCGACCCGGTAGGGCGCGAGCTGATGACAGACCTCGTACATGACGTCGTCGCGAAACGTAATGCGTTCACGCTCAAGGACATTGATTGCACCCCGTGTGTCGGGGGCCAGGTTGCGTGCGGTCTGCAAAGCACTCTCCGCTGAATGCGAATGAAGGGGACGACATCAGGCATCAGCGGAGAGTCGATGGGAAATAACAATTCATTGCCCGGTGTTACAATTTGTTGCCGGATGTTTCAGAGCGATCGCGCTCAGGACGCGATGCGCTTCAGCGCCGCCTCCGGCAGCGGTCCCTTGTTCACGGCGGCGATGGCCGCTTCGAGATGGCCGAGCGTCGAGTAGCCGATCAGCATGGTCGACACGACAGGATGGGCAATGACGAAGCGCTCGGCCAGTTCGGTCAGGCTGCCGGCGACGCCTTCGCGCACCAGCGGCGCCAGTGCCTTCGCCCGGGCGACGTCGCCGGTGAAGTCGGGCGCCGACCCGATGGGATCGACCGCCTGCATGGCCAGCGGATGGCGCTCGGTGGTGCCGGAGAGGGCGCCGCCGGCCAAGGCGCGGATGATGATGGTGCCCATGTCGGCGGCCTTCGCCTTGTCAAGCAATCGGCCGTAATCCTGCCCGGGCGCACCTTTGGGCAGCGCGCCGCCGGCGCTGGGATTGAGCGCGTTGTAAACGACCTGGATCGTGTCGAAGAGCTTGGAGTCGATTGCACGATGCA
>DATHNU010000366.1:0-2377 GCA_035485695.1 Reyranella sp.
GCAACACCAATGGCTCGGTCCTGCTCGGCGGCCAGACCCTGACCATCACCGCTGGAGGCGCCGGAGCCGACGCCTCGAATCCGGCAGGCAACTTCTTTGGTGTGATCAGCGGGGCCGGCGGCGTCGCCATCACCGGCGGCCATCAGGAATTCCTGGGCCAGAACACCTATACGGGTGGCACCCTGGTGACCAACGCCGCGATCCTTAGCGTCAACAATTCGGCCTCGCTTGGTGCAGCGACCAGCACGCTGACCCTCAACAACGGCACCTTGGCCGTCGACGCCAGCATCACCATTCCGCAGCTGGTGAAGCTGCTCGGCGCGCCTCCTGGCACGGATCTCATCAATCTCAACAACAACAATGTCACGCTCAGCGGCGCCATCACCGGCCCGGGCGTCCTCACCATCGCCAACGGAACGCTGAACCTGACCGGCACAGTCAACGGAATTGGCGGCATTGTGCTCGGACCGGGCGTCACGTTTACCGCGACGGCCGGAGCGAACGCCGGAATCGGCACGACCCCGATCGTGCTGGTGCCGACCAGCGGCGCAGCGTTCGATCTGTTTACCGGCACGGTCCATGTCGTCGGTCCGCTCGATGTCGTGAACGGCGCGACGCCCGAACTCATCATCCAGCAAGGTGAAGCACTGGCCGGCGTCGGCAGCGTCAACGCAACCGTGATCGTTCAGAGCGGCGGCGCCAAGGCCCCCGGCGATGGTCCCGGCACGATCTTCGCCAACGCAGGCGTGGTCAACCTTCCGGGATCGACCTACACGGTCGAGATCGACGGTCCGCTTAACAGCGCGACCAATTGCACCAATCCGATCGGCTGCGCCGGCCAGTACAGCAGCGTCGTCGTGACCGGTGGCAACACCTATACGGCGAACGGCGTCATCATGCCGATCCTGCGCGGCATCGATCCGCCGGCCAACAACAACTACACGGCTCCGGTCGGCTCGACCTATACGGTGGTGCAAGCCGGCGGCGGCGTGCTCGGCAGCTTCACCTCGCTCACCCAGCCGGCGGCGGGGCAAGGCTTGGCGCAGGGTACGCGGTTTGACGCTCTCTATTTCAATAACGGCGCAACGACCATCGCCTCGGCGGTCAACTACGCGCAGAACTCGGCAGGCAATCCGACGGCCGTGAACCTCTGGGTGACGCCGTCGAGCTACCAGAACCTGCAGCCGTGGAACATCTCGCTGACGCAGAACCAGAACCAGGTCGCCTATGCACTCGACGCCCTGCGCGGCGTCAACGACCTCAGCCCGGCTGCGAGCCTACCGGCGGGCCTGAAGAACAACGCGTATGCGACCTGGGACTTCGGCCAACTCTTCCCGCAAACGCCGGACAAGTTGCCCGGCATCTTCAACACGCTCTCGGGCGAGGTCGCGGCAGACGCGAAGCTCGTGTCGTTCCAGATGACGAACGAGTTCCTCAACATGATGCTCGATTCGAGCCTGAACGGCCGCCATGGTGGCACCGGCGCGCTCGCTTTCGCTTCCGACGAGCCGACAGGGTCTTCCGGTGTCGCAGAGCAGGCGGGACTGTCGGACGCCGCGCTCGGCTATGCACAAGCGGCCAAGTCGCCGGCGCCGGCGACCACCTTTGACCAGCGCTGGAGCACATGGGCCTCGGCATTCGGCCATGGCCTCAATGCGAGCGGCGATGCGGCGGTTGGCTCATCCAGCCTCACCGCGCACATGTACGGCGCGGGCGGTGGTTTCGATTATCGCTGGAGCGAGGATACCGTGCTCGGCGTTGCCGTCGCGGGCGGCTCGACCAACTGGAGCGTGGCGCAGAGCCTCGGAACCGGTCGCAGCGACATGTTCGAGGGCGGCGTCTATGGCTCGACGCATTTCGGCTCGGTCTATCTGGCGGGCGCGGTTTCGGCCGCCAATCACTGGATGGCGACCGATCGTATGGCGTTTACGAGCGATCATCTTCAGTCGAGCTTCAATGCGCAGAACTATGGCGGGCGCGTCGAGGCTGGTTGGCGCTATGTGATGCCGTGGGTCACGGCGACGCCCTATGTGGCGGGAACGGCCCAGCGCTACTCGACGCCGACTTACAGCGAGACCGATCTGATCGGCGGAGGCTTTGGCTTGCAATACGCCTCCAGCTCCGCGACCGAAATTCGCGGCGAGGTCGGTGCGCGTCTCGACTCGCGCCTTGCCGTCAGCAGCGACGCCACGCTCATCCTGCGCGGGCGCGGCGCGTACGCCTACCAGATGGTGAACAACCCCGCGCTTCTCGCGACGTTCGAAGCGGCCCTGTCGCCAGGGGCGTTACTGGGAAGTGGCGTGGGCTTCACCGTCAACGGTGCGGTGTTGCCGAAGAACCTGGCGCTCGCCTCGGCTGGTGCTGAGCTCCGCTTCGC
>DATHNU010000367.1:0-3156 GCA_035485695.1 Reyranella sp.
GATCAGGTTCTTGCGCAGCGTGGCCAGGCTCGAGGCGAGGAACGACAGCAACCGCTCGTGCGGCTGGACCTGGTTGGCGTGGGTGTCGAAACCGCCCAGCGCCGTCTTGATCGCCACCACCGGCACGCGCGCCGTCAACACACGGGTGGCGAGGTCGAATTGCCGGCCGAGCAGCAGGTCCTGCGCGTAGGCGTGGGCGGGCGCCGGCGCCGCGCGCAGCCTGTCGCTCAGACCCTTGGCCGCGGCATTCACCTCGTGGCGCACCGCCAGCAGATGGCGCAGCGCCGGGTTTCCGCTATCCTTCATGCCGGCCGGCTCCTTCAGGGCCTCGGCCTGGCGCAGGAAATTCTCGGCGTCCTGCATGACGATGGTGCGTAGGCCGGGGCCGGTGCTGGGCAGCGCATTGGTGTCGACGACGATGCTGTCGACGCCCACGCCCTTGGGCAGGCTCGTGCCCTCGAACGCCTGGGCGATCCAGCCCTCGCTCAGCGTCTGGTTCGAGGCCGAGGCGGTATCCCAGATCTCGATCGAGCGAAAATGCGAGCGGTTGGGATAGGGATAGCCCACGCCCTGCAGGATCGCGAGGTCCTTGGCCTTCCACGATTCCATCAGCGGCTCGAGCTTCTCATGCAGACCGACCCGCTCGTCGAGCGGCAGGATGCGTTCGCGTGCCACGCCGATGGCCGGGCGCAACTCGCGGTACTTCGGATCGGCATAGGGCACGAGCGTGTTCAGCCCGTCGTTGCCGCCCTTCAATTCGACCAGAAGCAGGACCCGGCTCATGGCACGCTCCTCACTTCAACTGATAGGCAGTGTCGAGCATCGCCGCCGCCACGGCAGCACCGGGCGTGCCCGCGGCGTCCACCGTGTCGATCGGCGCGCGCGGCAGCAGGGTGCGAACCAAGGTCGCTGAATCGACGTCAGCGAGCGTCGGTCCAAGCCGCGCCTCGGTGCCGGCGGTGCGCAGGCTGCGGCCCTCGATCGGGCGCGTCTCCGTCATCTGCATGCCGCCGGCGTCGGCCGGCAATTGCTGGCGGCGATCGGCGCGCCGGTTGGCCCGCTCGCCCATCATGCCGCCGTCCATCGGCGCCACTGCCGTGGCCTCGACCATGCGACGCAGGAATTGCTGACGCAGCAGGAGCGTGTAGGTGGTGACCCAGCTCTCACCGCCGGCCCAGCCCTTGACGTTGGGCGGATCGAACGGCGTCTGGCCGAGCCCCTGCATCATGCGCACGAGCTGGGTCTTCTCCGGCACCGGCAGCCCCAGCACATGGACGGTGCCGACGATCAGCTCGATCGGGGACTTGATCAGCGCACCGCGGTTGGCGGGATCGCGGAACTGCGCCGACAGCAGGATCGAGCGCATCAGCGGCTTGATCTCGTAGCCCTGGCGGAACGACGCCGCGAGCCGCTTCACTGCGGCCGGATCGGGCTGCAGCGAGACGAACTCGCGCCACAGTTTCTCGACGATGGTCTCGGCGGTGCGCGGATGGCGCAGCAGGATGGCGATGATCTGCTCGCCGTCTAAGCGGCCAGTCTGGCCGAGGAAGGTCTTCTCGCCGTCGTCGTGCTCGTGGTCACGGTTGCGGAACGCGCCGGTTTCGCGGTCGACGGTCCAGCCGGTGAAGGCGCGCGCCGCGGCCTTGATGTCGGCCTCGCTGTAGTGGCCCTCGCCCAGGGTGAAGAGCTCGAGAAGCTCGCGGCCGAAATTCTCATTGGGCTGGCGCGCCACGCTTCGCATGCCGTCGAGATAGATCAGCATCGCGGGATCGCGCGCCACGTCCTTCAGGAGCGTGGCGAAATTGCCGAGCGCCTCGCGACGGAACAGCGCGTTCTGGCGGAACAGCGCCGCCGGGTAGCGCACCTTCTGGAACGAGGAGGTGAAATGGTTGTGCCAGAACAGCACCATGCGCTCGGTGAGCGGCTGGTCGGTCGCCAGCATCTCGTCGACCCACCAGTTGCGCAGCTCGCGGCCCTCCTCCTGAACCGGGCGCACGACCTGCAGCTTCTTGCCGTCGACGCCGGGCTTGCTTTCGGCCACCGCGGCCTGTTGCTGGCGGCGAAGCTCGGCCGGCCCCTGATGAATCCAGGCTGGCGCCGGCGTGAGGGCGTCGCGCCGGACACCGCCCAGCAGCCGGTCGACCGCGCCGGCGTAATCCTGCGTCTCCAACGCGTGAATCTCGGCCGGGGTCGCACCGAAAGTGGTGCGCGACAGCAGATGACGGGCCTCGTCGAAGTCCATCGCCGTGGCGGCACGCCCGGGCAGCGGCAGCCACAGGCCGGCGGAAAGCGCCGCCGCGCCACCCACGAACCCACGCCGACCGATCCTTGGCGTCATGGCGATGCTCCTATTGCGGCGGACGTCCGGGGCCCGGTCCTGCGCCGCCGCCGGGCGGACGCTGCCCAAACGGCATGGCCAGGCGCTCGGCCAGAATCTGGTGCAAGTGATCGCGCTGCTCTGGCTTGAGCTTATCGGCGAGCTGATTGAGCGAACCCAGATATTCCTTCTGCTGCTCGGCGCGCAACTTCGTCAGCTGGTCGATCAGCGTGTCGACGCGCTCCATGTCGACGGTCGGATGCTTGTATTCGGCGGCGATCTGCTCGCGCACCTTCTGGATCCCGCGCAACCGCTCGCGACGGGTCGTCGAATACTGCTCGAACACCGTACGCAACGCCTGGCGCTGCCCATCGTCGAGGTTGAGCTCGTGGGCCATCGTCTCCAGCGGACTTGGTCTCTGGCCGGGTGGTGGCGGCGGCGGCCCACGTTCGAGCGCCGGCGGTTCGATCCAGCTGCGATAGACGAAGCCCATGAGGACGAACGTGTTCAACAGCAGCGACAGGGCCAGCAGCACCTGGATCAGACGCGAGGACATGTCAGATCCCGTCTGAAACCAGGAACTCGGTCAATTCGTTGGATGGATCGGTCGAAGTCGTCTGCGGGGTGTTCAAGGCATAACGTTCCTCGGCGACCGATGCGCCGAGGCCGCCGCCGAGCATGAAGCCCGAGACCGCAATCACGAGCGCAGCGGTCAGCGCCACCGCGCGCTGCATGGCAAAGCGCCGGTCGCTGGCGAACAGCCAGTCGAACAGGCCGACGCGCCTCGTGCGCCGCTCGGCCTCAAAACCCACCAAAGCCTTGGCACGCACTTCCAGGCG
>DATHNU010000368.1:0-2657 GCA_035485695.1 Reyranella sp.
CATTTCTTCGGGGGACCGCCACGTGCTTGCAGAGCCGCATCGGAGCGATGCTGCACGGACTGGAACGGCATCGTGAGCCATGCGCACTGCGCCGAACTCGGCGCAACTAGTAATAGCGGCGCCATGCTTGACTGTCATCCTCCTTCGCCGGCCCCGCGAAGGCGCCAAACCTTGTTTTCAGCCCTTGCGGACCAGTTGCTGACTCTTGTCGATCAGCCCGCCGGCGGCACCGCCTCTGGTCGACGCTGTCCCTAGGTGTCGTGGCGATATGCGTTGGTGTCGCGGACGGCCCTGGCGACGCCATTACGGTCGGTGACGATATTGACGCGATCGCCCATCTGGATGTCGCCATCGTCATACTGTGCGATGGCGACCTTCTGGCCGTCGTCGCGCCGCACGGTGACCTCGATACCGCGTGTGGTGGAACCGTTGCTGTCGATGGCGGTGCCGGCGATTGCGCCGCCAATGGCGCCAAGCAGGCCGCCAACCACCGCACCGACGACCGAGTTGGTTGTGGCAGCGCCGATCGCCGCGCCGCCCGCAGCGCCCAGACCACCGCCCACGAAGGTGCCGTTGCTGACGCCCGAGTTGCCGCGGCGGATGGGCACTTCGCGAATCGAGACCACCTGGCCCGTACCGCTGTTATAGCCGCCCGACGCCGACGAGCTGACGGCACCCGGCTGCATCGTCCCGCTGCTTTGGCTGCAGGCGCCGAGGCTGATCGCCAGGGTCGCCGGCAGGAGGAGGCCCAGAAGCCATTTCCCAATCATCGATCATCCTCTCTCGGGCCGACTGTCAGCATGACTGAAACGCGCGATCCTGCCATTCTGGTCAGCGAAGATACCATGTTGCCGATCATTCGGGCGGGTCGCGGTCAATATCGGGACGATATTGCGGCTGGCAATCTCGTGCCGCTTCGCGTTGGACGCCGGGCGCACCTGATGCGCAGGCACGGCAGGGAAACACCGCAGTAGTGTCGATGGTTCCCGGTCAGTCAGCCCTCGGCGATCAGCCGCGCCAGCGCCTCGGGCTCGGTCAGCATCGGGTAATGGCCGGTATCCAGCTCGTGCCAGCGGCCTTTCAGACGGTCGGCAGTGCGGCGCTGGTGCGCCTGCGATGGATTCGTGCTGCGCTTGCACCAGATCACCGAGGCATTCCACGCCTCGTTCCAGAACCGCTCCAGCTTGACCGGCGCCTGCATCGCAGCGATTGGATGCATTGTGCAGCGGTCGAGCGCCCACCGCCGCATCGCCGGAGCCAGGTCGGCGAACAGGCGCGTCTCGAAATCCTGCCGCGACGGGCCGCTGGTCAGCTCGGTGTTGACCGCGGTCGGCCGCTTGACGATGTCGGGCAGGGCCTCGCCGTCGAGCAGCGCCAGGGCATCGGCGAAGACCACGCGCGCCACCCGTTCGCGGGCCAGCTCGGCGGCGCGCGCCATCACCATGCCGCCGGTGCTGGTGCCGGCCAGCACCACGTCCTTCAGGTCCTGGTAGAAAAGCAGCTCGGCGATCTCGGCGGCGTGCGTCTCTGTGGTGATGCCGGCGCGGACCTGGCCCTTGCGCTCGGCGCAGCCGTCCAGGCTGGGCGCCAGCACGAGATGGCCTCCGGCACGCAGGCGCTCGGCGACCGGATTCCAGATCCAGCCGCCCTGGTAGGCGCCGTGGATCAGCACGAATGTCGTCATCGCTCAGTCCCCCTTCACCGTGACGCCCGCCATCTGCTCGAAGATCTTCACGATCGCCGAACCGTCCTGCTTGTTCAGCCCCTGGGCGCGCGCCATCTGGTAGACCTGCTGCGTCAGGTTGGCCAACAGCAGCGGCACGCCCAGGCGCTTGGCGAAGGCGGTCTCCAACTCTTGGTCCTTGTAGGAAATATCAATCGTCCCGCCCGGCGCGAAGTCGCCCGCCAGGATGCGCGGCACGCGCAACTCCCACGCCGCACTGGCGCCGGTCGAGACGCGCACCACCTCATAGATCGTCTGTGGGTCAAGGCCTGCCTTGACGCCCAGCACCAGAGCCTCGGCCACCGCCACGGTGTTGACCTGGACCAGCATGTTGTTGACCAGCTTCATGGCCAGCCCGCTGCCCAGCGCGCCGACATGGAACGACCGGCTGCCCATCACGCCGAACAGGTCCTCGCACTTGGCGAACACCTCCGCGGCGCCGCCGGCGATCACCGAGAGATCGCCCGATTGGGCGCGCCCGGTACCGCCGCTCACCGGCGCATCGAGCATGGCGATGCCGAGCGCCGCCAGTCGGTCGGCGATGCTGCGCGCAGCGAACGGGTCGATGGTCGCCATGCACAGCACGATGTGGCCAGGCTTGGCGCCGCGGATGATGCCGTGCGCGCCGATGATCACCGATTCGGCCTGCTCGGTGGTCTCGACGATGACGATGGTGCGCTCCACCGCCGCCGCCACCGCCTGCGCCGAGGCGGCCACCTCGGCGCCCTTGGCTTTCAAGGGCTCGGTCTTTGCCGCGTCGATGTCGTTGACCACCAGCGTGAAACCGGCTTTCACGAGGTTGAGCGCCATCGGCCCGCCCATGGCGCCGAGCCCGATGAATCCGACCTTGCCCGCCATGCTTCCCTCCTCAGAACGCTACACCCCACCCGTCACGTCGATGGTGAGGCCAGTGACGAAATCGGCGTCGGCAGAG